>DAOMOV010000192.1:0-4192 GCA_035444505.1 Terrimesophilobacter sp. | reverse complement strand
ATCCTCGACTGGTGGGCACGGTGGTTGCCCGTACAATCGTCCGCGGACTGAGACGAGAGGCTCCACGGTGGCGACAACGGGCACGGCAGCGCAGCATCCCGCGGACACCCACGACTGGATCCGGGTCGTCGCAGCGAGCGAGAACAACCTCAAGAATGTGTCGCTCGACATCCCGAAGCGTCGCCTGACGGTGTTCACGGGGGTGTCGGGCTCCGGCAAGAGCTCACTCGTGTTCAGCACCATCGCGGCCGAGTCGCAGCGGATGATCAACGAGACCTACAGCACCTTCATCCAGGGCTTCATGCCGACACTCGTGCGACCCGATGTAGATCGACTCGAGGGGCTGACCACGGCGATCATCGTGTCGCAGGAGCGCATGGGCGCGAACCCGCGCTCGACGCTCGGCACGGCGACGGATGCGAACGCCATGCTGCGCATGCTGTTCAGCAGGCTCGGTGAGCCGCACGTGGGCTCACCGAACGCCTACTCGTTCAACGTGCCCTCGGTGTCGGCGAGCGGCGCGATCACGGTGCAGAAGGGCAACCAGAAGAAGGTGCGGGCCGACTTCCACCAGCTGGGTGGCATGTGCCCGCGCTGCGATGGCACCGGCAGCGTGACCGACATCGACCTCAGCCAGCTGTTCGACGAGTCGAAGTCGCTCGCGGAGGGCGCGATCACCGTGCCCGGGTACACCGCCGATGGCTGGTATGTGAAGATCTTTGCCGCCGTGGTTCCCGCCGACACACCGATCCGCGACTTCACGAAGCGTCAGCGCGACGACTTCCTCTACAAGGAGGCCACCAAGGTCAAGTTCGAGGGCATGAACATGACCTACGAGGGTCTGGTGCCGAAGATCCAGAAGTCGATGCTGTCGAAGGACAAAGACGCGATGCAGCCGCACATCCGCGCCTTCGTGGAGCGCGCCGTCACCTTCATGACCTGCCCCGAGTGCGACGGCACCAGGCTCGCCCCGCACGCACGCGGGTCGAAGATCAAGGGAGTGAGCATCGCGGATGCCTGCGCCATGCAGATCAGCGACCTCGCCGAGTGGGTGCGCGGCCTCGACGCCCCGAGCGTGGGACCGCTCATCGACACCCTGCAGGACCTGCTCGACTCCTTCGTGAACATCGGCCTCGGCTACCTGGCTCTCGACCGACCCTCAGGAACGCTCTCGGGCGGCGAGGCGCAGCGCACGAAGCTCGTGCGGCACCTCGGCTCAGCACTCACCGACGTGACCTACGTGTTCGATGAGCCGACGATCGGGCTGCACCCGCACGACATCCAGCGCATGAACGAGCTGCTCGTGCAGCTGCGCGACAAGGGCAACACGGTGCTCGTCGTGGAGCACAAGCCCGAGACGATCGCGATCGCGGACCACGTGGTCGACATCGGGCCGCGGGCGGGTGCGGCCGGGGGAGAGGTGGTCTACGAAGGATCGTTGGCTGGTCTGCGGGGGAGCGGCACGCTCACCGGCAAGCACCTGGACGACCGTGCCTCGCTGAAGGACTCGGTACGGTCGCCGAAGGGTGCGGTCGAGGTGCGCGGCGCGAGCACGCACAACCTCAAGTATGTCGATGTGGATGTTCCGCTCGGGGTTCTGGTCGTCGTCACCGGTGTCGCCGGCTCGGGCAAGAGTTCGCTGATCCACGGTTCGTTTGCCAAGCGCGACGGCGTGGTGATGATCGACCAGGGCGCGATTCGCGGCTCACGGCGCAGCAACCCGGCCACCTACACGGGCCTGCTGGAACCGATTCGCAAGGCGTTTGCGAAGGAGAACGACGTCAAGCCCGCACTGTTCTCCGCGAACTCGGAGGGGGCGTGCCCCACCTGCAACGGCGCCGGGGTCACCTATGTCGAACTCGGCTTCATGGAGACTGTCTCGACGCTGTGTGTCGAGTGCGAGGGAAACCGATTTCAGGCATCCGTCTTGGAGTACAAGCTCGGCGGCCGCGACATCAGTGAGGTGCTGACCATGTCAGTGAGCGAGGCTGACCAGTTCTTCGGCGCCCGTGGCGAGGCGCCGACCCCTGCGGCGCACACGATCCTGCAGCGACTGTCGGATGTCGGGCTCGGTTACCTATCACTGGGACAGCCCCTGACGACGCTGTCAGGCGGCGAGCGTCAGCGCCTGAAGCTGGCGGTGCACATGGGGGAGAAGGGTGACGTCTACGTTCTCGATGAGCCCACCACGGGCCTGCATCTGGCGGATGTCGAGCACCTGCTGGGCCTGCTGGATCGCCTCGTCGACTCCGGCAAGTCGGTCATCGTCATCGAGCACCACCAGGCGGTGATGGCGCACGCCGACTGGATCATCGACCTCGGCCCGGGCGCCGGAAACGACGGCGGCGAGATCGTCTTCGAGGGAACGCCTGCGGAGCTCGTCGCGGCGCGCTCGACCCTGACGGGCCAGCATCTCGCGGAGTACGTGTCAGACGGCTGAACCTGAGCCTACGGCCGGCGACCCGAACCCGGTGGAGATAATCTGTCCTCCGATAAGGTATATTATGTCAGTCTTGCGAATTCTTGACCTATGTGAAACGCACGGCTCACTCCCCTGCGCCGCGGCGATGGACCAGCCGGCCGTGTGCGACACGGTCACAGCAGCCCACGGAGCTCCACGCGGCGATTGCAGGCCCGCGAAGCGTCACCGGCGAGCAGGAGCGCTTCCGCCTCATCCGGCGCCTCGACCACCCAAAAGCCCGCAGCGTACGACGATCCCTCAGCGAACGGACCGTGCGACAGCACCGGGGACTCGCCGCGGCTGTCGACCACCGTCGCATCCGACGGTGCCGACAGACCCGCCGCCATCACCCAGTGCCCATCGCGCTCAAGTCGCTCATTGAACTCATCGATCGCCGCCGCCTCAGACTGCGTCGCCGAATCGACGCGGCCCGCGTCCGCAGCCTGACCGTCATCAATCACCGTCATCAGGAACCGCACGTCACGTCACTCCTCCGCGCCACCGGCAGCCGCCGGCGCCCACTCGAAACCGTCCGGATCCGTGAACGCCGCCCCCGCCGTTCCGATCACCAGTCGGTGAGAACCAGAACCCTCCGGCGCCACTCCGGCCGCCTTAGCCAGCGCCTTCCGCGAGTACAAGCCGAACCCGATCGGACTCGAGCCCATGTCGAACTCCACGTACTTGCCCATGCTCTTGCCGACCCGGTACCCGCGCTCCTCGTAGAACCCACGGCTCGCCTTCACATCCTCCGGCGCAATGAGCAGCACGACCTCGTCGACCATGCGGCTCGGCTCGGCCGAATCCTTCTTGCTCGACGTCGACACCTGCCACACCGTGCCGTCGGGTGCCCGCAGCACACCCCCGTAGCCCCACAGCGACTTCGTCGGCTCCGTCACCGTCGAGGCACCGGCCTCGAGCGCCGCCCACACGATCGCGTCAACATTCGCCGGCTGCGACGCGATGAGCGACAGAGTGAACCCCCGGAAACCCGACGACGGATCAGACGACTGTCTCACGCGCAGCCGCTCCCCCAGTCCGAACGCCTCAGCGTAGAAAGCACGCGCAGCAGAGACATCCTCTGCTTCGATCGCGACGAAAGGAATAGTGCTCATGCGTTTACGTTACGTCGAGTCCCACCAGTCGAGAACCCTCATTGCGTAAAAAGTCAGCCATTGTGAAGGTTCACCCGCGTCCACGTCCACCTCGAACCAGACGCGACCCGGATGCCGCCTCCCCTGAAGCCACCTGCCATCCCCGGTGCGCGCCTCGCGTATCAATTCGACCGCGTCCGTGATCCGCTCATCCAGCTCCGAGCCGTCGTGCAGGCTCGCGTCACGGAAGTAGTTCACCGCATTCAGCGCGCTGTAGAACCAGCGAAACGGGTACGCGAACCTGTCCACCCACCAGCCCACGAGCTCGCCCGTCGACGCCCGGTACAGCAGCCGGCGCGACAGCAGGTACTCCTCGGCCGCGTGACGCGCCTCGCGCAGCTGCGGCGTGCCACCCGTCGCGACCTCGTACTCGAGGATTCCCTTCAGCGAATTCAGCGTCGAATGAAACGACGACCGTGTCGAACCGTTCACCCACTCGCAGTCCCAGCCGCCCTCCGCCATCTGGTGGTCGACGAACCAGTGCGCAAGGCCCGACACGTCCCGCCCCAGCCACACGCCATTCGCGAGCGTGTACGCGTTGATGCACGCATCCACCTCGCCGCCCCAGTAAGGCAACTCG
>DAOMOV010000191.1:0-4214 GCA_035444505.1 Terrimesophilobacter sp. | reverse complement strand
ACCCAGCCGTAGTCGCCACCGTAGCTGGCGACGAGCGACACTCCGACATCCGTGACGCTGTAGAGGTCGATGAGCTGGCGGGTGTCGTCACCGTCGAGGGCCCTCGTGGTCTCGCGCCAGAAGTGGGTGGTGGCGACCCCCTCTCCGACAGCGTCGAGTGTGGGGCTCTGCTGCAGTGGTGGGAGCGCAAGCACCTGGTTGACGCCGGTGGAGCGGCTGTGCTCGGTGATGCGGCGGATGTCCGTGCCGCTTCCGGTGTGCAGGCTCCAGCTGACGTATCCGTCGGCGGGCACGTAGGCGGCCGCGGCTCCTCCGACGCTGGGCGGCGGGGCCCCGTCGGCGAGGGCGAAGGACCCGGTGACGATACCGGTCACGGCGACGAGTGCGACGGCGGGGAGCAATCGACGCCGCCGCGTTGTGCGCGGGCCTGTCGTCGAGGTCATAGCGATCATCGTAGGGTTTCTCGCGCGAGCCGGTGCGTCTTTCAGCACCCACGTAGGGTGGTGTCATGCGTCTCTTTCTGATTCGTCACGGGCAGACCCCATCGAACATCCTCGGTGCGCTCGACACGGGGCATCCTGGGCCCGGTCTGACCGACCTGGGTTCGTCGCAGGCGCTGGCGCTGGTCGATGCGTTCACGAAATCCCCGGTGGAGGCGCTGTACGCGTCCACGCTGGTGCGCACCCAGCACACCGCTGCCCCGCTCGCGGCTGCGCTCGGGCTCGACGTCGACATCCGTGCGGGCCTGCACGAGATCGAGGCGGGAGCGCTGGAGATGCGCACGGACCGTGAGTCGATCATGACGTACGTGGAGACGGCGTTCGCGTGGAGCGTGGGCGAGTACGACCGGCGGATGCCCGATGGCCCCGACGGTCACGACTTCTTCGGGCGTTTCGATGCCGACATCGAGGCGATCTCCTCCGCCGGGGTGGAGTCTGCGGCGCTCGTGAGCCACGGGGCGGCGATTCGGGTGTGGGTGGCGCACCGCAGCAGCGGTCTGCACGGCGATCTCGCGGCGGACTACGTGTTGAGGAATACGGGGATCGTGGAGTTGGAGGGTTCGACCGACGACGGTTGGCGGCTCGTGTCGTGGGAGGGGAAGCCCGCGGTGTACGACGAGGAGTCAGCTTCGGCATAATCGGAGCATGATCGAGTTTCCCGCGGTCAAGCCCGCACCTTTGGCGTCGGGTCGCGCGTGGGCCGCGTGCCTGGGTGCGCTGGGTGTGATTGCGGCGGGCACGGTGGGGTTGCGGCTGTGGGGCGAGTGGGCCTGGTCGGAGTATGTCGATGTGCGGGCCGAGTATGTGGCGACAAGTGAGGCCGCGCAGGAGGCCCACGAGGACCTGACGGGTGATTTGCGCGCGGCGGCGCAAGCTCTCGAGGCGGCGGAGGCGACACTGGAGGCGGGGGTGGGCTTCGTCGGCGAGGAGCAATTGGGCACCCTTGAGGAGGAGCGCGCGGCGTTCTCTTCGGTGCTGGAGGAGTCGACCTCGGCAGCGGGATGGGCGGCGGTGCCGATTCCGGCGCTGGAGGACACCGCACTGCTGTGGAACGTGCTGGGCGAGAGTGCGAGGCTTGGCGAGGCATCCGTTGATCTTGCTGATGATCGTGCACACTTGACTGCGGTTGCGACGACGGTGCGTACGGCGACGAACGCGCTGGGCATCGACGCGGTAGCGGTCATCAACGCAGCGGGCGAGCTGGGTGTGGCGGAGCTATCGCGGTACCCGTCGGCGACGAATGACAGTTACCGTGCCCTGAAGTCCGTGGCTCAGGGCGCTGCGGGGTTGACCCAGTTGAACTACCGCGCGGGCGACATCGTTGCGGATGTCGTGGCCGCCCGCGATGCGATGGCCGCCTCGCACGGGGAGAAAGAGTCGGCGAAGGCGGGTCCGTTGAACGCGGTGCGCGACGAGGTGGAGGCGTTCGCGCGGTCGATCGCGGGCGGGGTGCGGATCGATTTCACCTGGCAGGACATCGTCATCGGGCACGGGCAGGGCACGTCGGCGGCAGGCACGGCGACGTGGGACACGGCGGATGACGGCTACTCCTCGGTGACCTTGACCAACAGCATCGCCCGCCACTGGTACCAGTGGTCGGGGTATCGCAACCTGGTGGCGCACGAGGTGGGGCACTCGATCACGAGCAAGAAGGCGTGCTACGACCTGTATATGAACGGCCCGTTCGGTGAGGACAACGAGCGCTGGGCGACGGCGTGGGCGATCAGCATGGGCTACACGGTGTCGGCGGCGAACGGCTCAGACCTGTACGGGGCACCGACGGCGGAGCAGATCAGCGTCGCCTCGGGGTGTCGTTAGGGCGTTCCAGGGCTAGCCGAGGATGGGCGCCCACTCGCTCATGCTGATGAGCACCACGATGACGAGCCCGCTCACCGCGGTGAGCAGGAGCAGGGTGGCGAGTGCAAGCATCCGGGCCCTGTGGTTTCTGACGGTGAATCGCACGACGATCATGGCGGCGAAGAGGCCGAGCGCAACTAGAATGCCCGCCCACGCCAGCACCGGCTGGGTGGCGATGAGTGGCACGAACACGATGAGCGAGATGAGGGCGAAGATGGCTCCGGCAACGATCCACACGCGCCCCTGTGAGCTGCGCAGCGCAGGCTGATTGCGCATGAGAGTCGGGTCGTTCTCGCGACCCGGTATCTCGCGCAGCACCTCGTCGCGGCGCGTCTTGTCACGCGCATCGGGGTGACTGTCTGTCACCGCGATCACCTCCCTGGCGCTGTCGGTATCGGTGGGGTCCCTCTCAGGCTACGCCGAGAGGCTGGTGGCGGGCTCTGACTACTGTCTCGCCGAGAGCGCCGCAAGGAGGTCGTCGGGGCTGTCGACCCGCAGCTGCAGCTCTGAGGCATGAAAGTCGGGTGGCAGCTGCTTCTTCGACACGGGCGGCGCCGCCGGTGCTGGCTGGGTCAGCAGGATGCGCACGTTGGTGCTCTGAAACGAGGTGAGCGTGAGTCGTTGCCCTTCCACATGGGGTTGGGTGTGCACATGGTTGGCGTGACGGGTCACGGAGCTCACGTTGCTCACGGGAGTTCTCAGCACCTCGTGGTGGCCCCACCGCAGCACAAGGGTGCTGTCGGCCAGGTAGTGCGGGTTGACGATGCGTGCGGCGAGCAGTCCGAGGATGAACAGCACGCCCCAGACCGTGAGAACAAGCAGCACCAGTTGCAGCCACAGCCAAGGGACGAGAAAGTGCACGACGACGAGTTCGATGACGCTGAGCACGACGAGTACGACGGGGATTCCCATGGATCCGCGCGTGTAGCCGAAGGCTTGTGCCTTCGGCGGCACACGGTGTCGTCGGGTGATCCACCGCAGCAGGCTGGCGAAGGATCGGATCTCCAGCACCATGAATCGCAGCAGCGGCTCTTCCTGCTGCAGCAGGTCGAGCACGGGTCGTCCCGTCTCGCGGCTCGTGCGGGAAAGGTGCCGGAAGCGAAGCACCGTGATCACGATGAACACGGCGAGCAGGGGCACCTCAACCGAGAGGAAGAGGAGGAGCGCCGTCGACGCGCTGATCACCCCCGTGAGGCTGAGGGCAAGCAGTGAGACGACTACGAGGAGTGTGAGCGCGGTGTGTGCGCGGTGGATCGCCTTCAGCATCGGGGAGGGCGGCATCCTGCCTGGTCTCTCTCCGGGCTCAGTTCGCGGGGGTGCGGAGAATCTTCTCCATCGTGCGACCTTTGGCGAGCTCGTCGACGAGCTTGTCGAGGTAGCGCACCCGCTGCATGACGGGCTCCTCGATGTCTTCGACCCGTACCCCGCAGATCACGCCGGTGATGAGTGAGGCGTTGGGGTGGAGGGCGGATGCCTCGAAGAAGTCCTCGAGACTCGTCTCGTCGGCGAGGTGCCGAGCGAGTGCGGCGTCATCGAAACCCGTGAGCCAAGAGATGACTTCGTGCAACTCGGCCTTGGTGCGGCCTTTGCGCTCCACCTTGGTCACGTAGTGCGGGTACACGGCGGCGAACGGCATCCGGTACACGCGCTCCAGGGTCTTCTCAGCCGTCTTCATACCGTCAATCTAACTCACCGACCCGCAGGATCCACTTGTAGACGGATTCGTCTACACCGGCTATTGTTGTTGCATGAGTGACACGACGACGATTCGGGTGAGCCGATCGACGCGTGCCGCACTGGGGGAACTGGCGGAGCGCCGAGGAGAGACGGTGACGAACACTGTTGACCGTGCCGTTC
>DAOMOV010000190.1:0-4220 GCA_035444505.1 Terrimesophilobacter sp. | reverse complement strand
CATGGTCAGCGAGTTCTACATCAACGACGCGGGCAACCAGATCGACAACTTCGGCGCCAGCGTCTACGCCGCCCTCCAGGGTCAGCCGACACCCGAGAACGGCTACCCCGGCAGCTACATCGACGACCTCGCGACACGCATCCGCGCCGAGCACCCCGACATCGATCAACTGGGGCCGGATGCCGCGCTCGCCCTCGCGAGAGAGGTCGGCTACCAGCTGCAGCTGGGCGACATCCGCGAGTCGCTGCAGAAGTTCAACGTGCACTTCGATGTGTGGTTCTCGGAGCGCACCCTCCACGAGCGGGGACCGGATGGCACCTCGGCCGTGGAGCGTGCTATCGACCGGCTCCGAGCCCAGGGCCACGTGTATAACGAGGACGATGCCGTGTGGGTGCGCACGAGCGATTTCGGTGACGACAAGGATCGGGTCATCCGGCGCAGCAACGGCGTCTACACCTACTTCGCCTCCGATGCCGCCTACTACCTCGACAAGGGCGACCGGGGGTTCGCGCACAAGATCTACCTGCTCGGCGCTGACCATCACGGCTACGTGCACCGGCTCAAGGCACTCGCTGGTGCCGCGGGCGACGACCCCGAGCACGACATCGAGGTGCTCATCGGGCAGCTCGTCAGCGTCAACGGCGCTCGGCTCTCGAAGCGCGCCGGTAACATCATCGAGCTCGACGACCTGCGCGAGTGGCTGGGCACCGATGCCCTCCGCTACAGCCTCGGCCGCTACCCCGCAGATTCACCGCTCACCCTCGACCCCGAGCTGTTGCAGAAGAAGACCAACGACAACCCCGTCTTCTACGTGCAGTACGCGCACGCCCGTACCCACCAAGTCGCCCGCAATGCCGCGGAGTCCGGTGTCGACCGGGGTGCGTTCGAGCCCGAAACGCTCACCCACGAGACCGAGTCGGTGCTGCTGGGCCTGCTCGCCGAGTTCCCCCGCGTCGTCGCACATTCGGCCGAGCTGCGCGAACCCCACCGCGTCGCCCGCTACCTCGAGGAGCTTGCCGGTGCCTACCATCGCTGGTACGACAACTGTCGCGTCACCCCTCTCGGCGATGATCCCATCACCGACCTGCACCGCACCCGTCTGTGGGTCAACGACGCCACCGGCCAGGTGCTGCGCAACGGTCTCACGCTGCTCGGGGTCTCTGCACCAGAACGGATGTGACCCATGGCGCGACCCGTCCAGAGCACTGACCCAGGCGCACGGGTCGAGGCCGTCGACGAGTTCACCGCCGAGGCGGCCCCGTCATCCAGCGGCCGTCGGTTCTCGCGCGTGGCCTGGGTGGCGGGGCTGGGGCTTCTTCTCAGCCTGAGCCTGCTCGTTGCGGGGGCGGTCGTGTTCGAGAACGTCTTACGCGATCGCGTGTCGCTGCTCATCGGGGAGCGGGTTCGAACAATGCTGAGCCTCGACCCTGGGCATCCGGTCGTTGTTGACGTCGGTGGTCCGCCACTCGTGTTGCAACTGGTCGACCAGCGTTTCGAGCGCATCGAGGTTGCGACGGATGGTGTGACGCTCGGCGAACTCGTCGGCGACGTTACCCTGACCGCAACGGGTGTGCCGTTCGATGCATCCCAACCGGTCGATCGGGTGGAAGGCCACGTGCGCGTCGATGAGCAGACCGTGGCGGAGATCACGTCTCGCGTGACCAGTGCCGTCGTCACGAGCGTCACGCTGGCTGAACCGCTCGTGAAGATGGGAACCACCCTAGAGTTCCCCGCGGTGGAAATTTTCGGGGTGACGATCATCCCGGGGTTCAGCTTTGAGGTCGGTGTCGGTATGGAGCCGTTCGTCTCGGACGGGAAGATCGCCTTCACCCCCGTGAGTTTCGAGGTCGAAGGCAACGAGCTCTCCGCGGCGGCATTCGCCGACGCCTACCGTGACGCAGCGCAGACTCTTCTGCGGGTGGGCGCAATCTGTGTCGCCGATAAGTTGCCTGAGGCGCTTGTGCTCGAGTCCGTGGTGGTCAGCGGTGACGAACTCATCATCGGGCTCGGCGCCGACAACGCGGTGTTCTCCACCGAGTCGCTCGCGACCCGCGGCGAGTGCTGAACCCGCGCCACGAGCCTTGACCGACGATCAGCGGCTGCTTCTACACTGTGTCTGTGGCACCCACACCCGATTTCGAGGCCGCGAAGGCCGAGGCCGATGCCCTGACAACACGCATCCTTGAGCTGCGCGACGCCTACTATGAGCGCAACGAGGTGCTCGTCGACGACGCAGAATACGACCGGATGCTTCGTCGCCTCGAAGAGCTCGAGCACGCCCACCCCGAGCTGCAGGGTCAAGACAGCCCCACCCAGACCGTAGGCGGGAGGGCGCAGACGAACCTTTTCGATCCGGTGCCGCACGCGGAGCGCATGCTCAGCCTCGACAACGTCTTCTCCACGGAGGAATTCGAGGCGTGGGCCGTGCGTGTGGAGCGCGCCGCGGGCCGCCGGGTCGACTACCTGTGCGAGCTCAAGATCGACGGCCTCGCGCTGAGTCTGCGCTACGAGAACGGTCGCCTCACGTCCGCGGCCACGCGCGGTGACGGCGTTGTCGGCGAGGATGTCACGGCGAACGTGCGGTACCTGAACGGTGTGCCGCAGCGGCTGGTGGGCTCGGGGCATCCGGAGCTCGTCGAAGTGCGAGGCGAGGTGTTCTTTCCCGTCGCTGCATTCCGAGAGCTCAACGAGCGACAGGCCGAGGCAGGCGAGCGGGTCTTCGCCAACCCACGCAACGCCGCTTCGGGCAGCCTGCGTCAGAAAGAGGAGGGCAAGTCTGCCGCAGCGCTCGAGCTCATGCACGCGCGGCTCAGTCGGCTCCGGATGCTCGTGCACGGCGTGGGCGCGTGGCCGAGCCCACCCGTCGCCACCCAGTCTCAGCTGTATGGGGTTCTCGCCGAGTGGGGGCTGCCCACGAGTCGTCACGTCACGGTCACGGCGACCGCGGCCGACGCGGTCGCCTACATCGAGCGGTTCGGTGACAACCGTGGGAGCGTGGAGCACGAGATCGACGGCGTCGTCGTCAAGGTAGACGAATTGGCTCTCCACGCTGAACTCGGCACGACGAGCCGGGCGCCGCGCTGGGCGATCGCCTTCAAGTACCCGCCCGAGCAGGTGAACACGCGGCTGCTCGACATCGTTGTGAGCGTGGGCCGCACGGGGCGCGCCACCCCCTACGCGGTCATGGAACCGGTGCACGTCGCCGGGTCCACCGTGCGGCAAGCGACCCTCCACAACCAGGACGTGGTTCGCGCCAAGGCGGTACTCATCGGCGATACGGTCGTGCTGCGCAAAGCGGGCGATGTGATTCCCGAAGTGCTCGGACCCGTCGTCGAGCTGCGCGACGGCACCGAGCGCGAATTCGTCATGCCCGTCGAGTGTCCCGAATGCGGCACCCCACTGGCCCCTGCGAAAGAGGGCGATGTCGACCTGCGCTGCCCCAACGCGAAGAGCTGCCCCGCCCAGGTGCGCGGTCGCGTGGAGCACATCGGCAGTCGTGGAGCCCTCGACATCGAGGCGCTCGGCGAGGTGTCCGCCGCGGCCCTCACCCAGCCGCTCGTGCCCGAGACTCCGCCCCTCGTCACCGAGGCCGGCCTGTTCTCTCTCTCCCTCGATGATCTCCTCCCCATCGAAGTCGTCGTGCGTGACGCCGACACCGGGCTCCCCAAGGAAGACGACGAAGGCGGTCTGAAGCTGCGCACTCCCTTCCGGCGCAACCCGACCGCGGGTGAGAAGCGCGACGGTCTTGAGGAGCAGCAGCCATCCGCCGCCGCACTCAAACTGCTCGACGAACTCGAGAAGGCGAAGACCAAGCCGCTGTGGCGCCTGCTCGTCTCGCTCAATATTCGCCACGTCGGGCCGGTCGCGGCCCGCGCCCTCGCCGACTGGTTCGGCTCGCTCGACGCCATCCGTGCCGCGACCCGTGATGAGCTCGCCGCCGTCGACGGCGTCGGAGGCATCATCGCCGACGCCGTCATCGACTGGTTCACCGTCGACTGGCACCAGGGCATCGTGCAGCAGTGGGCGGATGCCGGGGTGCAGTTCACAACGCCCGGTCACCCCGGACCGGGTGCCGCCGCCGACGCGGGCGGCGTGCTCGCCGGGCTCACCGTCGTGGCTACCGGCACTCTCGAGGGCTTCACGCGCGAGGGCGCGCAGGAGGCCATCATCGCCGCGGGCGGCAAGGCGGCGTCGAGTGTGTCGAAGAAGACCGATTTCGT
>DAOMOV010000189.1:0-4247 GCA_035444505.1 Terrimesophilobacter sp. | reverse complement strand
ACTGATACATAAATCAATAGTGTTTCGGCGGCCATAGCGAGAGGGAAACGCCCGGTCACATTCCGAACCCGGAAGCTAAGACTCTCTGCGCCGATGGTACTGCGAGGGGGACCTCGTGGGAGAGTAGGACACCGCCGGACTTCTTTGTGAAATGGCCACCTGATCGCTCAGGTGGCCATTTTGCGTTAACGTCCTACCGTTGGTCGAATAGCCGCCGCTGTCCGGGTAGCGTTCTATTCGTTGGTCGAGTAGCTGCCGTAGGCGGCGTATCGAGACCTTGTCAAAGAGAGAGTCCCTACCAGTGCCAGACACTCCCGATCGCCCCCGACGCCCCGGGGGGAGCCCGTCAGGCAAACGCCCCGATTCCGGCCGCCCGACGAAGGGCAAGCCGAGGTCACCAAGTCGGCCTCGCAGCGACGGCGACGAGAAGCGCCTCTGGACCCGCGACGGCAAGCCTGCCCGTGGCGACAGGACGGCGCGGGAGCGCGAGCCCCACCAGGACCGCGACCCACTGGGTCTTAAACCGGTTCGGGCGCGCCACGACGACCCAGGCATCCCGGACGATGTCAGCGACAAGGAACTCGACCGCGTCGCACGCAACCAGTTGAAGACGCTGAGCGCAGAGAACGCGGAGGGCGTGGCGAAGCATCTTGTCATGGCGGCTCGGCTGATCGATTCCGACCCTGAGCTTGCCCACCGGCACGCCGTATCGGCGGCGCGGCGCGCGGGCCGTATCGCCGTGGTGCGGGAGACGCTCGCGATCACCGCATACACGGTGGGTGATTTCGCACTCGCCCTGCGCGAGTTGCGCACGTACCGGCGCATTTCGGGCAAGGATGACCAGGTGCCGATGATGGTGGATTGTGAGCGTGGACTGGGGCGACCGGATCGTGCCCTCGAGCTGGGTCGTTCAGTGGACCGAGCAGCACTGCCCGCCGAGGTGCAGGTCGAGCTCGCGATCGCCATGTCGGGGGCGCGACTCGACCTGGGGCAGACCGAGGCGGCTCTCGCAGAGCTCGAGATCCCGCAGCTCGACCCCAACACGGCTTTCTCGTACAGTCCCGCACTGTTTTCGGCGTACGCGACCGTGCTCGAAGACCTTGGTCGCGCCGACGAGGCAAGTCGCTGGTACGACCTCGCGGATGTCGCGGTTGCCGCTCTCTCGGAGGCCACGGGTGAGACAGACGGTGACGAGTTCGACCTCATTGACGTGGAGCTCGAGGATGACTGAGTCGACTCCCCTGGAGGGGGTCGATGTACTCCTCGCTGACCTTGACGGCGTCGTGTTCAAAGGCACGACGGCGATTCCGTTCGCGGTGGAGAGCCTGACGCTGGCTGCGCAGACGGCGCGTGTCGGGTACGTGACGAACAATGCGTCCCGCACCCCGGCATCCGTCGCCCAGCAGCTTCGCGAGCTGGGGCTGGACGTGGCGGACGACGAGGTGGTGACATCGCCACAGGCGGCGGTGCGGCTGCTCGCGGAGCTCATTCCAGCTGGCTCGCTCGTGCTCGCGGTCGGTGGTGAGGGGCTGCGCGTTGAACTCGCGAACGCAGGCTTCGCGGTGACGGATTCCGCACGTGACGAGCCGGTCGCGGTGATTCAGGGCTACGCTCCCGAGGTGGGCTGGAGGCACCTCGCCGAGGCGGCGTTCGCACTGCAGGGCGAGGGCGCTGACCGCCCGTGGGTGGCGACGAACCAGGACTGGACGCTGCCGACCGATCGTGGTCTCGCGCCCGGCAACGGCACGCTCGTCTCGGCGGTGCACACCGCCATCGGGCGGTTGCCCATCATCGCGGGCAAGCCGGAGGTGGCGATCTTCACCGAGGCGGTTGCGCGCTTCGGCGCGCAGAGTCCGCTCTTCCTGGGCGACAGGCTTGACACCGATATTGTCGGTGCCAACCGTGCGGGCATCGACTCGGTGCTCGTGCTCACGGGTGTTGACGGTCCCAAGCAGGTGCTCGCGGCCGACCCCGCATCCAGGCCCACCTATCTGCTCGATCACCTGGGCGAGTTGCACGAGCCATACCCTGAGACGCTGGTGGAGCAGGATGCCGCGGGCGACACGCTCGTGTCAGTCGGCTCGAGTCTCGTGCGCGTCTCGAACAACCGCGTGACTGTCGAGTCGGGAGGTGCCTCCCAGATCGACCTGCTGCGAGCGGGCTGTCAGGCGGTATGGCGCTCGGGCAAACCGATCTACGCGCTCCACGTGGATGCGACACTGTACTCATGACGAACACGGAGAGCACTCATGAAAAACACTGAGAGGGCTGTCGAATCACACGGCTCCGATGCTCTGCTGGAGCGTCTCGCGGTGATCGAGGAGCAGCCGTTGGAGTCACGAGCGGAGGCGTTCGGCCAGCTTCATGAGGAGCTTCAGCGCGAGCTGGACGGTGGCCACGCTGACTGACCTGCCCGAACATCGGGTGACCCGCGGCGCTGGCGCTGAACGGTCGGAGCCAGCGCGTCTCGATGCTGCACTCGTGGAGCGAGGCCTCGCGGTGTCGCGGTCGCGTGCGGTGCGCGTCATCGAGGAGGGGCTGGTCTCGGTCGACGGGCGGACGGTGACGAAGCCGTCGCTGAGAGTGAGCGGCAGTGCCCGCATCGAGGTTGAGGGCACCCACGCCTGGGTGAGCCGGGCGGCGCTGAAGCTCAATGCGGGGCTCGAGGCCTCCGGTGTGGACCCGCGGGGCAGGTTCGCGCTGGACGTGGGAGCATCGACGGGCGGTTTCACTCAGGTGCTGCTGGAGCGCGGCGCGGCAGGGGTCATTGCACTGGATGTTGGCCACGGCCAGCTCGTGCAGCAGCTACGCGACGATGAGCGCGTGGTCGTGGTGGAGGGCGCAAACGCGCGGGAGCTGACGGCGGAATCCTTGGCGGGGTTCGCGTCGTGGGCGCCATCCGTCGATCTTGTCGTGGCCGACGTGTCGTTCATTTCGCTGACCCTCGTGCTGCCCGCTCTGGTTCGCTCGGTGGACACCGAGGCTGATTTTGTGCTTCTCATCAAGCCGCAGTTCGAGGTGGGCAAGGGCGGCACGCGGGAGGGCATTGTGCGTGACAGCGCGGCACGGCACGATGCGGTCATGGGTGTGCTGTGGGCGGCGTGGGATGCGGGTCTGCCGACGGCGGGCGTCTACTCCTCCCCAATTGCCGGGTCGGCGGGGAATCACGAGTATCTGGCCTGGTTCTCTTCGAGGGTGGGGCGCAATCCGTCAGAATGGTTGGAGCATGTCGCTAAGGAGGTCACGTGAAGAAGCGCCACATGCTCGTGGTGTCGCATACGGGCCGCCCCGAGTCGTTGGATGCTGCGGCGACGGTGTGCCGCATGCTCATTGCGGACGATGTTGTTCCCGTCGTTCCTGTGGAGGACTGCGAGGAGGTGCTCGCCCACGCCGGTGAGCTGGCGATCGAGACTCTCGACGCGGGGGCTTCGAGTGATGGGGTGGGGCTCGACGAGCTTGAGCTGGTGATCGTGCTCGGGGGTGATGGCACGATTCTGCGTGCGGCAGAACTCGCGCGCGGCTCTGCGGCACCACTGCTGGGGATCAATCTGGGCCACGTCGGTTTTCTCGCGGAGGCTGAGAAGGACTCGCTCGAGGAGAGCGTGCGTCGCGCCCTCGACCGCGACTACGAGGTCGAGGAGCGCATGACGCTTGCCGTTCGTGTCAAGGTCGACGCAGAGGTGGTCTATGAGACGTGGGCGCTGAATGAGGCCACGGTGGAGAAGGCGAGCAGGGAGCGGATGCTGGAGGTTGTCATCGAGGTCGATGGCCGCCCCCTGTCGAGCTTCGGCTGCGACGGGGTGGTGATGTCGACGCCGACGGGGTCGACGGCGTACTCGTTCTCGGCCGGGGGGCCGATTGTCTGGCCGAGCCTGGATGCCCTGCTGCTGGTGCCGTTGAGTGCACACGCCCTGTTCGCGCGACCCATCGTGGTGGACCCGGCGTCAGTGTTCGCGGTGGAGGTTCTGGACCGCACGCAGGGCACGGGTGTGCTGTGGTGTGACGGACGCCGAACGCGGGACCTGCCGCGAGGGGCGCGGGTGGTGGTGCGTCGCTCGAGTACTCCCGTACGGGTGGCGCGGCTGCACGGCGGCCCGTTCACGGATCGCCTGGTGCAGAAGTTCCGGCTGCCGGTGTCGGGCTGGCGCGGGCCCACAGAGGAGGCGGGCGGTGCGGCATCCGCTGACGGCGCGGGGTCGGCGTCGTGATCGAGGAGCTGTCGATCCGCAAGCTGGGTGTGATCAATG
>DAOMOV010000188.1:0-4272 GCA_035444505.1 Terrimesophilobacter sp. | reverse complement strand
AGCTGCGCTACTCGTCTGAGAAGCCTCCGGCTACGACTCGAGGATGCCGCGGAGGTGCTCCAAGTCGGCGCGCACCAGGTCGGCGTCGCGCTCGAACTCGTCGTCCATCATGCCGTCGCGCCGGTACAGGGTGAAGACCACTTCGCTGCCATCGCCGTTGCGCAGCACCCGAAGCGGGTTGTGCACCACGGTGCCGTCGGGCAGGGTGACGTCGTGGTCGAGCACTCCCGCATCGACGGGGCCGACGAAGGTGACGGCGACAGTGCCCATGGGTGAGTCGGTCACCCAGCGTCCCTGTTCGAATCGGATGCCGGTGCTGAGTCCCGCGGCCCACAGTGGCAGGTTCTCGGGGTCGCCGGCGAACGCGCCGACCTCACCAGGGTCGCGACGAATGGTCTGCGTGAGGTGCAGGGCAGGCCAGGTGGTGGTCACGGCCGAAGCATCCTGAGCCTGCTCACCCACCACACGACAGCACCGACGACGACGACGGCGCCCGCGATGCCGATGCAGTACACGGCGACCACGCCGTAGCCTTGCGCGGGGTTGAGGAACGGGTAGGGCACCCAGCCGTCCGTCGCGCCGCGGACGAGCACGACGCCGATCCACACGAGCGGGTACACCGCCACCACCCACAGCTTCGACCACGGCACGGTGCGACGGTCGCCGATGACGAGCCAGTCGAGAGCCACGTAGATCGGGATGACCAGGTGCAGCACCGTGTTCGCCCAACCGAGGGTGATGCCGCCATCCACGTCGGTGAGGAGCGTGTTGTAGACGATGCCGACGATCACGATGTAGGTGGTCACGCACGCACGGAACAGGGACCAGCCGGCGTTGTGCTTGCGGCCCGCGAAGCCGATCGCCGCGGTGCCGAGCAGCATGATCACGGTGAGAATGTTGCTCTGCATCGTGAAGTAGCCGAAGAAGTTGAACGGGTTGATCGGGGTGCGCGACGCCGTGTCGAGCAGGGTGGCAACGATCGAGGCCGCACCACCGAGGGCGACGAGCAGGCGGATGCTGGCAACGACGATTCTCATGCTCGAATACTAGGGGCGGTTTTTGATAGAGGACCAGATTTGACCGTCTCGCGAGCGTTTCAGTAGTGAAACCGGCATTGGTAGATTACGAGCCTCCCCTCGCGCACCTCATAGACGAGTCGATGTTCCTTTGTGATCCGACGGGACCAAAGTCCGTAGAGGTTTCCGCGCAGTGGTTCGGGCTTGCCGATGCCGCCGTACGGGTTGTCCAGCGCAGAATCGACTAGCGCGTTAATGCGGTCACGAATTTTCTTGTCGTTTCGCCCCCACCACTCGTACTGCTCCCACGCGACCTCAGCCCACTCGAGGTCGTTCTCCGTCACGAGCGGTTCAGCCCGCGGCGCACCGTCTGTCCCGACTCGATCTGTTCTCGCGCTAGAGCGAGGGCGGCGTCGTTCGCGGGGGTGCTGAGCAGGTGCATCGACTCTATGAGCGCGTCGTAGTCGGCCTTGGAAATAATGACGGCGTTGCCTCGCTTGGAGACAACCTCAACGGCCGTGCGGTCGTCATTGACCTGCTGGAGAATGCCGAAAAAGTTCTTGCGCGCGTCGGTGGCGGTGATGGCTGACACGAGGACCCCCTTAGTGGTACTGAAAAGCGTACCACATCGGTTGCTAGCGCCAGCCGAGCCCGGGTGCGACGTGCGTCAGGATGCTCTCGAGCACGTGCGCGTTGTAGTCGACCCCGAGCTGTGAGGGGATGGTGAGCAGCAGGGTGTCGGCGGCGGCGATTGCCTCGTCCTCGCGCAGCTGTTCGATGAGCACGTCGGGCTCGGCCGCGTAGGAGCGGCCGAAGATGGCCTTGCCGGTGTCGGGGATCGCTCCCACCTGGTCCCGGCTCTCACCGTCGTGACCGAAGTACTGGCGATCCTCATCCGTGACGAGGGCGAAGATGGAGCGGCTCACGCTCACGCGAGGCTCGCGTGTGTGGCCAGCCTCAGCCCATGCATCTTGGAACATCTCGATCTGTTTGCGCTGCTGCACATGAAACGGCTCCTCCGACTCGTGCAGCTTGAGCGTGCTGGACTGCAGGTTCACCCCGATCTCACCCGCCCAGCGCGCGGTGGCATCGGATGCCGCACCCCACCAGATGCGGTCGCGCAGCCCCGGCGACTGCGGCTCGATTGCCAAGGGCCCCGGATGCGGGTTGGGGAACATGGGACGCGGGTTCGGCTCCGCGAAGCGAGCCCCGTCGATGATCTTGAGGAAGGTCTCGAAGTTGTTGCGGGCCATGGTCGCACCCGAGGGGTCGTTCTCGTCGGGCACGTGTCCGAAGTAGCGGAACCCGTCGATGACCTGCTCGGGCGACCCGCGGCTCACGCCCAACTGCAGGCGTCCGTCCGCGATGAGGTCGGCGGCACCGGCATCCTCGGCCATGTAGAGGGGGTTCTCGTAGCGCATGTCGATGACGCCCGTGCCGATCTCGATGCGCGACGTGCCCGCACCGATCGCCGCCAACAGCGGAAACGGCGAGCCGTGCTGCTGCGCGAAGTGGTGCACCCGAAAGTAGGCGCCATCCACCCCGAGCTCCTCCGCCGCCTCGGCGAGTTCGATCGCCTGCAGCAGCGCATCCGCCCCCGTGCGCGCCTTGCTGAAC
This sequence comes from Terrimesophilobacter sp., assembly GCA_035444505.1. Taxonomy (GTDB): domain Bacteria; phylum Actinomycetota; class Actinomycetes; order Actinomycetales; family Microbacteriaceae; genus Terrimesophilobacter. Next base: position 1,639 of record DAOMOV010000188.1, on the reverse strand, counting down.
GGCGCCGTCGACCAGTGCCCGAACGAGAGGTACCCGATGCTCTTCATAGTCCATTCAGCGTATGCCGGATGCCTGAACCGGCGCCGGTTCTCGATACCCGTGGACGAAACGCGCCCTGCCGGGAACGTATAGACAACCGCACCACTCACGCCTTGACTGGAGAACACCATGCGCGACCCACTGGATGACAGCCTCGCCGACGCGGGCAAGCACCTGCGTGACGCCCCAAACCTCGACGCGGCGCTCGTGGCGCTCGCTACCGCCCGTGCCGACGAGGCACTCCCCACCGCGAAGCCAGCCCGAAAGCGGCGCGCGAAGCTCACTCCAGTGATCGCGGTCGGGGCCGTGCTCGCCGTAGCCAGCGCGGGGGCGGTCGCCGCCAACCAGTGGGGGCCGTGGAACTACGTCAGCGAGGTTGACACCGATATCGTCGTCGAGCGCGAGTGGTCGGATGTCGACGGCAACTATCTTGGTGCGTGTGAGGCGCGCCTCAGCACCGACGTTCTTCCCACCGAAGCGAGGAAGCTCGCGCTCGACTACCTCGCTACCGTCGATGTCGACGCGATCGAGCCCGACCCCGAGTATGTAGCGGGGGTGCTGAACGCGCTGGGGCGAGTCGATGACATCGGCGCGCTTGTCGCCGGTGCCGTTCCCTCCGACTTCGACAACAGTCCTGGCGGCACCTGGACTGGCCCCGCCGCCGAGTACTTCTCCGATGCACGCGTGCTTCACCAGGCGTTGACGCAGGCCGTGTTCGTCGGAATGGCGGCAAAGATCAGAGAGCAGATTGAATTCAAGGACCTTGAGAGCATCACCAGCAGGGCCGAGATACAGTGCACAACCGACCCGGGGCGTTCGGGAGACCAGTGACGCGCTCGAGCCTTGAGCCGGTGCTGTCGGAGGCAGCACCGGCACTGCTCGGCTATTTCGTGCGGCGCGTCGAGTTCGTCGAGGATGCCGCCGACCTCGTCAACGAGACGATGATCGCCGCATGGAAATCAGAGAAGCGTGCACCCCGCGACCCCACGGCGGCACGGATGTGGCTGTTCGGCGTGGCCCGCAACATCCTGCTGCACCACGACCGCGGCCAGCGACGCCGCGACGCCCTCGTGCAGCGACTCGCGCTGGCCATCACCGAGGCGAAAGTCCCCGACCACGACACCGCACTCGACGTGCGCGACGCGGTGGCGGCGCTCCCCGACGATTTGGCCGAACTCATCCGCCTCGTACACTGGGACGGGTTCAGCCTCAATGACGCGGCTGAACACCTAAGGATCCCCGCCTCGACCGCGCGCGGTCGCCACGCCCGCGCCAAAGAACTGCTGCGCGAGAGGCTCGGAACCGGCGTGGCGGCGGCGCAAAGGCAACCGACAAAGGCGGCCGGCCAACGGCATCCGTTTGCCTGAGAACCACTGATCGACTATCCTCGATAGGTCAGGCGGAAACCCGCCTTTCTTTGTGTGCCTCCCCCAACCAAGAACCACGGGGGACTGGCATGCCGACAAGTGACCTTGGGTGAAACACTCGTTTCACGGTATTGGAGGAACAACCATGGCAGCTGTCTGTCAGGTGACCGGCGCCACCCCCGGCTTCGGGCACAGCATCTCGCACTCGCACCGCCGCACCAAGCGGCGCTTCG
>DAOMOV010000187.1:0-4273 GCA_035444505.1 Terrimesophilobacter sp. | reverse complement strand
GATGCACCACTCAGGGCTGGTGGATCAGATCGAATCCGTCTGGCTCGGCGACAAGACTTATTCACTCTCCGGGAATGGATGGGTGGTCGGGGATGACGATATCCCCAACGAGACCATCCGGATTCGGACGCTGAACGGGTCGCCAAATCAGACGGCCTTCGACGTGATGACCGCCGCATGGCCTGGGGTGTGGACGGAGGATCACCGCCTCCGCGGGATTGCCTGCACCTATGCACAGTTCAATGGTGTCGATGCCGAGGACTTCGCCAAGGTGTACCCCGAGGGCGCCCAGACTGCGGTGCGCATCCTCGCTCGGCTGAGCCGGGTCTATGACCCGCGCACCGGCGAAACCGCGTGGTCGGAGAATTCCGCCCTCTGCATGCTGGACTATCTGAGGCATGCGGACGGGTTCCCCGGCATCACGACGGCCGACGTGGATCTTGCTTCGTTCGGTGCGTTCGCGAACGTCTGTGCCCAGGGTGTTCCGCTTCGGGCTGGGGGCTCCCAGGCGCGCTACCGGCTCGGGGGCACCTACAGCCTCCAGGATGATCCGGTCGACGTCCTGCATTCCATGCAGGCGACGTGCGATGCCGATCTCTACCTCACGCCGGAGGGCAAGATCGGCGTCCGTGGCGGTGTCTGGCAGCCCCCGACCGTCACGATTACCGACCGGGATATTCTCTCGTTCGACCTGTCCGAAGGCACCGACAAGCTCGCCGCCTTCAACGAGCTGAAGATCGTCTTCCGCGACCCCGAGGCCAGCTACCAGCCGAACGAGGCCCCCGCATGGCGCAACACGGTGGATCAGGCGGCTCGGGGGCAGATCGTGGAGGACCTGACCCTCGACATGGTGCAGTGGCCGGCGCAGGCGCAGCGGCTCGCGAAGATCCACGCCCACCGAATGAACCCGCGCTGGCGGGGGACGATCTCCACCAACCTCGTCGGGCTGAGGGCGTGGGGAGAGCGGTTCATCACCCTCGTGATCCCGGAGATGCATATCGATGGCCCGTTCTACATCGAAAGGCGGGCGTTCCGGACCGACATGAGCGGGCTCGAGTTCGAGATCTACAGCCTCGGCCCGGAGGCATACGCATGGACGACCGCCGAGGAGGGCGTGCCTAGTCCTCCCCCGGCAGTGACGAAGCCTAGCCGCACGATCGAAGTCCCCGCGGTTGACGAGATCACGACCCCGCTCCGCACCATCGGCTCGACGACCGGCTACGTGATCCAGTTGACGGTCCTGGAGCCGGCTCGCACCGGCTTGTCGCTCGTCGCGCAGTTCCGCCTGTCCCCGTCCGGCCCATGGGAGGCGATGTCGGCAGTCGACCTTACCGCCGTCTCGGGCATCGTCAGCGAGGGCGAGACCTACGAGGTCCGCGCGCGATGGAAGACCTCATCCAACGTCGTTTCGGCATGGCTTGAGCCGCCCGAAACGGTCGAAGTCTAACCCCTACTTCCGGAGAGCTTACCGATGGCTTTGCTCGCTCAGTTGGCGAACGAATACCTGCGCGAACACTACCGCTATGCGGGTGACGGCAAGCCGGGCGCCCCCGCCGCTCCGCTCCCTGTGGGCGACCCGCAGAGCGGGCGGTATAATCCATCGAAGCAGGACCTCCGCCGGATCTTCGGCGCGGTGGACGATACGCTGGTCGCTGCCTTGGCGGCACAGGCAGCGGCCGAGGCCGCCCGCGATCTGGCGCAGGGCTACACCTCAGATGCGGTCAGCCAGGGCAATGTCCCGCTCTACTCGACTCGCAATGCCGTGCAGTCCCTCGAAATCCCCGAGGGCATGTCGTCGCTCCGGGTGAGCGGCCATGCGACGGTCGGCGATGGTGGGGCTGCGCTCTACAAGCGCGTGGTCTCCGAACCGTCGCACGCCGGCAAGGTGCAAAGCGACGACGGCGCCTGGTGGGAGATAGCGGAGCGGGTTCTCAGCCCCGTCATGCTCGGCGCCGTGGCCGATGGGTCAACCGACGATTACCCCGCAGTGCAGGCCACGCTCGACGTGGCGGCCGCGACCGGCGCGCGTGTCCACTTCCCCGAGGGCGTATTCAAGATGACCTCCGGATCGCCGAAGGTCTCCTCGAACACCGTCATCACCGGGGAGGGCAAGGGCAAGTCGATCCTCGTCCAGCCCAACTACTACAGCTACGAGCGGCCGGGTCCCTACGTCAAGGCGAGCGTGGTCGACTGGAATGCCCTGTGGATGGACGTCGGCACCGCCAACGTCGACATCTCTGGCCTCGAATTGCGCGGCCCCTTCTGGCAGCCCGATGACGCCGGCTACACCTCGAACCCGGTCGAGAACTGGCCGGCGAGCAACGGCATCCATGTTCGCGGCTCCGACTACCAGTGGCGCAAGAGCCTGACCATCACCGGGGAGAGCTTCAACGTCCGGGTCCACGACTGCCACCTGGAAGGGTGGGCCGAGGACGCGATCCAGCTCGATATGGTCACCCACCTCTGGGTGGAGCGCAACACCATCGCCAGGTGCGGCCGCGGCGGGTTTCGGGGCTATAGCTGCGTGCACTCGTGGGTGCAGCACAACAGCATCGACACCCTATCCCCCGGCGACTACCTCAACAACGGCAACCGGATGTACGGCATCGAGTTCACCCGGACCTACCAGTCCGGGGTCCGCGCCTCGGCCGACTTCTGGGTCGTCGGCAACCGGGTGCGGAACTGCCTCCAGTGGAAGGGCATGGGCACCCACGGCGGGCAGCGCGGGCGCTTCCTCCACAACGACATTGTTGACTGCCACCATGGCATCGGCATCGACAAGGGCGGTTTCGAGGAGGGTACGGGCATTGCTCCACCCCGCGACATCCAGATCGTCGGCAACCGAATACTCCGGTCGGCGGCCGGCGACGAAACCGAGGGGAACGGCGAGGGCGGCGCCGGTCACGCTATCTTCGTCACCGCACACGACGGCACGAGCACGCATCTCGGCCACCATCTCGTCGTCTCCGACAACATCTGCGAGGGCTGGGGCTGCGAGAACCTGAACGGCGGCGCGTGGATCGGGAACTGGGCTGCGGTCACCGTCGGGCCGAACGTCTGGCGGACCAGCTTCGGGATGGCGATCCGGCTGCGCGATACCGTCATCGCGCTGAACCTCGGGCCGCAGACCATCCGGGGCGTCACCCGGTCTTCGGGTGGAAACCAGCGGGGGGTCTCCGTCGAGGCCAGCACGATCACCGGCATCGTCTGCCCGCAGATGATCGAGAACGTCTCGGCCACCGAGTTGACGGCGATCTTCCTCGCGAACGATAGCGCGGTCACCGTGCAGGACGGGCACTCCCTCCGCAATACCGGCGGCGGAACGATCAATGAGTGCAACATCCCTGCCAATGATCGGTCCGGTCCGATGACCCTCGGCGCCCTGGCCGTGGGGCGCATCACCGTGGCGGGGGATGACTCGGTGACCATCAACGGCCACCGAAACATCGTGTCGTGCGTGCGGAACAGCGAGGGGAACTTCACCGTCACGCTCGCCAAGGGCGGGTCCGGGGCAACCACCATCTTCCCCATCGCGTCGTCCATCTCCACGGGCGGGGCGCTCATCTGCCACGCCACCGCGGCGGGTGCGGACAGCATCACCGTGATAACCAGGGACACGTCCGGCACCCTGACGGACGGCGGGTTTGTCCTGCACGTCTTCGGGTTCTGAACCACCCCTTTTGCGGAGGCAACGATGCCCGAAGTTAAGCAGGACGCGCCTGGCGCAGTCCCGGCCACCGAGATATCCGGTGCGGTCGCGGTTCCCGGAAACGCGGTAGGTCCGAACAGTTACGTCAACGTGATCGTCCGCAGCGGGGCCGGCATGGTCGCCGACCCGGACCCTACTCTGGCGGCCGACAGTAACTGGCGGGTGCCCACGCAGAAGGCGGTGAAGGCTTTCACCGCCGCTCTCCTCTCGGAATTGAGCCTGAGCTACGACAATATAGAGGGCCTCGACAGCAGCGAGGCCGGCGCGCTCTACCTGATCGCGCTGAGCGCCCTGGATGCCGCCGCCAGGCTGGGGTTCCTCCTCGCCCTATTCGAGGACGGCGCGGACGACGAATCCGAGGATGCGGGAAACCTCAGGGGCCTGATCGCTGCGTTGACCGCACAGGCGCTCGGTGCGGACGGCGTGACCGTCGTGACGGATGGGGCACTCGTCTCTCTCCCCTATGCAACGAGCTCCGGCGCCACCAACCGTAGCTGGGGGTTCGACGCCGCGGGCAACTTCTGGCTGCCGACCTATGCCGAGACGCTCACCGCCCTCGCATCG
>DAOMOV010000186.1:0-4298 GCA_035444505.1 Terrimesophilobacter sp. | reverse complement strand
GACCTCCGCCTCGATGACCGGCAGCCACGAGAACACGCTCAAGGTGGTGGACGAGCTGATTGTTCGGGTTCGTGCCGAGGACGGTCGGAGCTGACCACCGCCGCATGACAGCACCCGGTGCGCCGGCGCAAGCACCATGATGGTGCAGGCTTGCCAAGCGCATCGGAAGCGCATACCTTTCGGGCTTATTCTGATGCCGCGGCGGCAATCGCCGCCCGTGGCCAACAATCTGCCTGGGAGGAGGTGTGTATGTCGGAACCAGAGAAGGTGGAAACCGCCGAGCGCCGCAAGTGCCAGCGTTTCGTCGCCAAACGCAGGGGTGAGTACTGTTTCTTCGGCGTGATCGACGGTCAGCGGCTTCCGCTGGTCGATCTCTCGCTCGACGGCTTCGCGATCCCCGCGTCGTCACCGCCGTCCAGCGATCGTTCGTTCCAATTCGTTCTTCAGCGCACCGATGTTCCCGACGAGATTTCCGGACGTGCCCGCGTCGTGAACTATCTCAGTTCGGCCGATGGGGGACAGGCCGGGTGCCTGTTCGACGCCCTGGACGGCGATGGACGGTCGCGACTCGAAGACTGGCTGACCGCCCACGTTCTCGCGAATGCCTCGGTGCCGATCTCCGAAAAGGACGCAGCGCGTATCGTCTCGGGGCCGTCGCTGGTCTGAGGCGCGCTCAGCCCGGCCCGCCCGATCCGTCGGACGGTGGGGCGGACGGGTCATCCTGCAGGAATTTGCGCACCTTGGTGAGAAGGGTGTCGCGTTCAACCGGCTTCACCACGAAGTCCGAAGCGCCGGCCTTCATGCTTTCGACCACCACATCACGCCCGCTTCGACCCGTGATCATGATCACCGGGATCGAGGCGAAGCGCTCGACCGACTTGAGGCGTCGCGTCGCTTCAATGCCGTCGATGTCGGGCAGATTGACGTCCATCAGCACGATATCGGGCTTGCGTCGTCGCAGTACGGACAGGGCCTCCGTTCCGGTGGTCGCAAACAGGAGTTCGAACCCCGTGCCGGTGAACAGCTGCTCGAAGATCCCGTGCTGCATTTCGTCATCTTCGACGACAAGCACGATTGGCGGTACCTGGTCGGCCAGCCGCTTGAGGTTGCGAGCCGACTGGATGGTCGGGCCGAGTTCGTCGCGCAGTGCCCCCATCCATTCGCGAACCGGCTCGACGGCGGCTTTCGCGGACGCGATGCGACGGTCGACCTCCTCCGTCTTCAGATGGTTGAACTCGCGCAGAAACGCCGTTCGATCCTTGACCTCGACCATGCCCGGGCGCGATCCGTCAGTGAGGCTTCGCGAGAATCCGTCCAGCGCCTCGCCGATCTCCTTACCCACCCGTTGCAGGGAGCGGCTGGCATCCTCCACGTGAAGCTTGCCCCGCCTTGAATGTTGCTCCAGCAGCGACTCGAGTTCGGCAATGCGGCGGGCCTGCGATGCCATCTCGCGGGTGTCCGGTCGCTCAGACGCACTCTGGGCCATCTGGCGCATCGCATGGTGCACTGCCATGCGCAGGCGCGGTGTATCGTGCGTCATCGGCCAGAAGAGGATGTAGTCGTCGAAGTATTCCTTCTTGCACAATGCGTAGACGTGCCTCAGGTCGTCCTTGTTGCACAGGATCAGCGTACGGTGCGGCAGCGCATGGACGTGCGTGCTCAGGCGATAGAGTCCGAGGTAATAGCGCTCGGCCTTCTCGAGGGTGTTGAACGCGAGGATCAGCACGTCGGGTCGACAGCGCTCGAAGTCCTGTACCGAGCGATCCGGGTCTGTCGAGGTGGTGACGTTCTCGAACTCTTCACTCAGCAGCCGCTTGACGAGGCCGGCGTCCACGACGACCTCGGTCGCGACGAGGATGCGCGGATCGGCACGGGTCATTGCATGGCTCCGCTCACCATCGACCCGCCATTCCATTCGGCGACCCAGCCGGGGATGGCCTCGCCCGGCATGGCACGGGCGATGAACCACCCCTGGGCCAGGGTGCACCCGGTGGTTCGCAGATGGTTCCAGTCGTCGGCGTCCTCGACGCCCTCGGCCACCGTGTCCATGTCAAGCTCCCGTGCCAGGCGCAGGCTCGCGTCGAGGATCGAGCGCCGCGGCGTGTCGCGTGCCGCCCCGTGCACGAAGCCGCGGTCGACCTTGAGTTCGTTGAACGGGAGATCGCGCAGCTGGCTCAGTGACGAGTGGCCGGTACCGAAGTCGTCGATCGAGAGCACGACGCCTTTGAGGCGCAGGCGGGTGAGGATGTCCATCGCCGTGAGCGGATCGCTCATGAGCCGGCTCTCGGTGACTTCGAGGGTCAGGCGCGTCAGCGATATCCCCGCCTCGCCCGCCGCACGGGCGACGAACTCCGGGAAATCCAGATCGCACAGGTCGTCCATCGAGACGTTGACTGCCACGGGCAGGTCCAGCCCGGCATCCAGCCAGATACGGGTCTGGGTCAATGCGTTGACGAGCACGGCTCGGGTCAGCCGGTTGATGAGCCCGCATTCCTCGGCGGTCGTGATGAACTGGTCCGGAAACACCAGCCCGTCCCGCGGGTGACTCCAGCGCACCAGGGTCTCCATGCCGGCCGGCTTTCCCGTACGCAGGCAGACCTTGGGTTGATAATAGTTGATCAACTGGCCGGCGTCGATGGCGTGTCGCAGTTCGTCCGGCGAGTATTGCCTGCGGGCCTTGCGCGGGGTGACGCTTGTCTGCACCGGTCGCGGCGCGAGCAGTGCCCGCAGATCCCGTGAGCGGACCGGTTTGTGCAGAGCGCCGAGCACGTCGAGCCTTTGCGCACGCGCAAGCTTCTCGGCGCTTTGCAGGATGCGCGCGTCCTCGCCGCTGACGAGGACCAGTCTGCCGCGATAACCCAGTGCGACCAGTTCGCGGATGAACTGGACCCCGTCCATGGCGGGCATCTGCAGGTCGCAGAAGATCAGATCGATAGTGCAGACTGACGAACCCAGCGTTTCCAGCGCTTGCTGTGCGCTCTCGCACAGCAAGAGTTCATTCAGCCCGAGCTGCTCCAGCTGGCGCGCCAGCAGCTTCAGCACGAAGGGTTCGTCGTCGATCAGCAGAGTCTTCATTGTCGCGTCGTCTCTTGATTCTGGTGGTCATTCCTAAAGCGGGCCGCGATGTTTCACGGGTTGTTCCGACAACAGGGCGGATATGCCCGAGCGCACCCTGGCCACCGTTTCGACAAAGCGTGCCAGCGCATCGGTCACGGCCTGGCCGTCGCCACGCTTGCTTGTGACCTCCAGTTCGGCACATAGATTTCCGAGTCCGGTCGCTCCGATCGCGCGCGAGGAGGACTTGAGCTTGTGCGCGATGCGGCCCACCTCCTGCATTTCGGGTGCTGCGATGGCCTGGCGCAGCGCCTCGCCCTGGGTGTCGAGCACCGCCAGATAGTCGCCGAGCAGTTCGCGCATTACCGCCTCGTCATTGCCAACCAGCTCGCGAAGCACGTCCGGATCCACCGGCCGGTGCTCATCATCGCGCCGCACGGGCGGCACCGATGCGGGTTCCTCGAGATTGGAGCGCTGGGTCGGCAACCAGCGTTCCAGTGCCTCGCGCAGGAGTGACAACTGGATCGGCTTGGTCAGATGCTCGTCGATTCCGGCCGCAAGCGTGCGATGGGCCTCCCCGCGCAGGGCGTTGGCGGTCAGCGCCAGAATCGGCACGCGAGGCCCGCCGCGTGTGCGCTCCTCGCGGCGAATCGCCTCGCTCAAGGCGTAGCCGTCCATTCTCGGCATGTGCAGATCGGTGAGGATCAGCGCATGGTGGCCGCTGCGCCACATCTTCAGAGCCTCGGCGCCGTCGCCGGCGAGTTCGGCGGCATGACCCAGCAGTGCGAGCTGCTGCAGGATCACCTTCTGGTTGATCGCGTCGTCCTCGACCACGAGAATCAGGCGCCCCGCCTCGCGTGCTTCACCGACCGTGGGAGGTGGAATCTCTCCGGGCAGCGGAGTCTGGGCGTCCTCGTGCACGACCTCGGGCGAGGCGCGCCCGGCCGCGACGGCCACCGCGCGCAGCAGTGCCCCGCAGCGCAGCGCGTCGCCGTCGAGCCCGACAATGTCGGCGCCGATGATCCGCGCCCGGCGGCGGCGTCCGCGCGTGATCACGACCTGACGCACCGCCTCCGGTTTCGCCGGCGACTCGCCCGGACGTCGCAGCGCACCGGCGCGGACCACCACCACCGGTGGCTCGAACCCGGCGCATTGGTGCGCCGCGCTGTCGCGATCGGGCACGATGCGTCCCCGGGCGCCTGCATGTTCGAGGTAGATGCGCAGGTCGTCCGCTTCGAACTCGG
>DAOMOV010000185.1:0-4306 GCA_035444505.1 Terrimesophilobacter sp. | reverse complement strand
TGCAGGGGGCAAACGGTAAGCCCCTGACGGTGCGCATTCCGGCGGGTGTTGCCGACGGCCAGAAGATTCGCCTCAAGGGCAAGGGTGAGCCCAGCCTCGACGGGGGCGAAGCCGGTGACCTCACGATCACCGTGACGGTGCGCAAACACCCCGTGTTCGAGCGCGAAGGCAAGAACCTGCGCGTCGACGTTCCCGTCACCTTCGCCGAAGCCGCCCTCGGCGCCACCATCGAAGTCCCGGCACTTGAGGGTGAGCCCGTGCGACTCAAAGTGCCCGCCGGTACCCCGAGTGGGCGGGTGCTCCGCGTCAAGGGGCGGGGAGTCAAGACCGGGAGCGCCGCTGGCGACCTGCTCGCCACCGTGCAGGTCGCCGTGCCCAGCCATCTCAGTGCCGATGCCAAGAAGAAGCTTGAGGCGTTCGTTGAGACGCTGCCGGAGGAGAACCCGCGCGCTGACCTCCTGTCGAAGGCGAAGAGCTGATGGACGAGCAGACCCCCCTCTTCGCCATCGCCGTCGCCGCCGAACTCAGCGGCATGCACCCCCAGACCCTCAGGCAGTATGACCGTCTGGGACTCGTGAGCCCCCGTCGCACGGCGGGGCAGTCGCGCCGCTACTCGATGCGCGACGTGAGCCAATTGCGGGAGATCGCCCGGCTCAGTTCTGAGGGCGTCAGTCTCGAAGGCATCCGCCGCGTGCTCGATCTGGAGAACCACGTCGTCGAACTCACCCGCCGCGTGCGCGAGCTTGAAGCCGCGCTCGCCGACGAACTGCTCAACCGGCCGGGTCGTCGCGTGTTCGCTGCCGACGAGTCCGGCGATGTCATCAGTCTTCGCGCCGGCACCCGTGCGCGCCGCAGCAATCAAGTCGTCGTGTGGCGCCCCGGGCGTCCCGGCACCAACCAGTGGTCAGAGCAATGAAGCACACCAACACCAAAGGAGCACGGCAATGACAAATGAGAACCCCACCCCGCCCGCGACGCCCGAACCGCATGAGCTGGCGACGCCGGCTGCGCAACCTGCGCAACCTGCGCAACCTGCGCAGCAGCCCGTATACCAGCAGCCCCAGTATGCGCCGCGCGAAGTGCGACCGCCACTGACCAAGCGTGCCAAGACCGGTGCCGCGTGGGCGGGCATCATCGGCTTCAACCTGCTCACGTTCGGCTTCTTCGTCTTCCTCGCTCCGCTTGCGCTGCTCGCCGTGGGTGGCTTCGTACAGTGGGTGATCGCGACTGCGATCCAGCAGGGCACTGCTGACATCAGCCCCGAGATGCTCCGCATGCTCGAAAACTTCGACCCGGGCGTGTGGGTGCTTCCGCTGCTCATCGTCAGCGCCGTCGGCCTCATCATCTGGATCGTCGCTCTCATCATCAGCCGCTCCATTCTTCGCAGCAGCGGCGCCGTCAAGCCGTGGGCGATCACGTGGGCGGCGACCGCCATTGCCGTGATCGTCTACTGGATTGTCTGGACAATCATCGGGTTCATTTCCGGCGCGATCAGCTCCGTTATCGGTTCACTCACCCAGTCCTTCAACGACGTGATGATTGCCAGTGTCGTCGGCGGCGTCGTGTCACTCGTGCTGGCCATCGTCGTCAACTCGATCATCGGCTGGCTCATCTGGAAGTGGATGGCGCACGCGATGCGGCCGACCAGCCAGCAACTCGTCACCCAGGAGTAAGGCAGAAAGAAACCATGGCAAACATGCAAGGCGCCCCCGCGAGCGACGAGGAGCAGAAGACCGCTCTCGAGCAGTACGGCGTCGACCTCACCGCGATCGCCCGCACCGGCACGCTCGACCCCGTCATCGGTCGAGACGCGGAGATTCGCCGCGTCAGCCAGGTGCTGACTCGGCGCACGAAGAACAACCCGGTGCTCATCGGCGAACCCGGTGTCGGCAAGACGGCGGTCGTCGAGGGTCTCGCCCAGCGCATCGTCGCGGGCGATGTCGCGGATTCGCTTAAAGGCAAGCGACTCGTCGCACTCGACCTCGCCGCGCTCGTCGCGGGAGCCAAGTACCGCGGAGAGTTCGAGGAGCGTCTCAAGGCCGTGCTGAAGGAGATCAACGACGCCGACGGTGAAGTGATCACGTTCGTCGACGAACTGCACACCCTCATGGGTGCGGGCGGCGGCGAGGGGTCGGTTGCGGCCGCGAACATGCTCAAGCCCATGCTGGCTCGCGGTGAACTGCGACTCATTGGCGCCACCACGCTCGATGAGTACCGCGAGTACATCGAGAAGGATGCCGCGCTCGAGCGCCGCTTTCAGCAGGTGTTCGTGGGTGAGCCGAGTGTCGAGGACACGATCGCGATTCTGCGCGGCCTCAAGGAACGGTACGAGGCACACCACAAGGTCGCCATCGCCGACACTGCGCTCGTCGCGGCGGCGACCCTGAGCAACCGTTACATCACCGGTCGTCAGTTGCCCGATAAAGCGATCGATCTCGTCGATGAGGCGGCGAGCCGACTCAAGATGGAGATCGACTCATCGCCCGTGGAGATCGATCAGCTCAAGCGCAGCGTCGACCGGATGAAGATCGAGGAGCTCGCCCTCAAGAAGGAGAAGGACGACGCGTCGAAGGAGCGGTTGCGCAAGCTGCGCGAGGAGATGGGTGAGAAGCAGGCTGAGTTGGACGCCCTCGAGAAGCGGTGGGCGACGGAGAAGCGCGCCTTGCAGAGCGTGGGTGAGTTGAAGACGAAACTCAACGACGCCCGCATCGAGCTCGACCGCGCGATGCGTGAGGCCCGCTACGAGGACGCCTCGCGGCTCGACTACGAAGTCATCAAGAAGATCGAGGCCGACCTCGCTGCGGCGGAGGGCATCGAGTCGGGCGAACGGATGATCAACGAGCAGGTCACCGATGAAGACATTGCCGCGGTCGTGGCTGCCTGGACGGGAATCCCGGTGGGTCGACTGTTGCAGGGCGAGACGGAGAAGCTGCTCGCCCTCGAGGCGGAGCTCGGCAAGCGCATCGTCGGGCAGAAAGATGCTGTGCGTGCCGTGTCGGAGGCCGTGCGTCGTTCGCGCGCGGGTATTGCCGACCCGGGACGCCCGACCGGATCATTCCTGTTCCTGGGCCCGACCGGCGTCGGCAAGACGGAGCTTGCGAAGGCTCTGGCCCAGTTCCTGTTCGATGACGAGAAGGCCATGGTGCGCATCGACATGAGCGAGTACGGGGAGCGGCACACCGTGTCGCGCCTCGTCGGCGCCCCTCCCGGTTACATCGGCTTCGAACAGGGCGGACAGCTGACCGAGACGGTGCGGCGACGCCCCTACTCGGTGGTGCTGCTCGACGAGGTCGAGAAGGCGCACCCCGACGTGTTCGACGTGCTGCTGCAGGTTCTCGACGATGGCAGGCTCACGGATGGTCAGGGCCGCACGGTCGACTTCAGGAACACCATTCTCATCCTCACCTCGAACCTCGGCAGCCAGTACTTGGTGGACCCCGACCTCACCGAGGCGGGCAAGCACGACATTGTCATGGCGGCGGTGCGGCAGGCGTTCAAGCCCGAGTTCATCAACCGCCTTGATGACATCGTCATCTTCTCCACGCTGAGCACCGACGACCTCGGGCAGATCGTGGAACTCTACATCGACCGCCTCCAGGCGAGGCTTTCGGAACGGCGACTCGACCTCGCGGTCACCCCGGCGGCACGCACATGGCTTGCCGAGACCGGGTATGACGCCGTCTACGGCGCGCGCCCTCTGCGTCGACTCATGCAGCGTGAGATCGATGACCGGTTGGCGAGTGCGCTGCTCGCGGGCACGATTCGTGACGGTGACATCGTGCTCGTCGACCTCGCCGGAGACGAGCTCTCGGTGACGGCGGGAGCCCCATCCTGAGAACGGTAACCTAGAGGCGTGGCCAAAGACGGGAGTGACCGATGAAGATCATTGCACTGGTGAAGCAAGTGCCCGACACCTGGGGTGAGCGAGTGCTCGACACCGAGACGGGACTCCTCGACCGGGAGGCATCCGACGCGATCATCGATGAGATCAACGAGCGCGCCGTTGAGGTCGCTCTGCAGTACAAGGACGACAACAAAGACGCGCAGGTGGTCGCCCTTGCAGTCGGGCCCAAGGGAGCGACCGACACGCTGCGCAAGGCGCTCGCGATGGGAGCCGACTCCGCCATCCACGTGCTCGACGACGGGCTCAGCGGCGCTGACCTCGCATTCACGGCCGACGTCATCGCTGCAGCAGCGCAGCGCGAGGGCTTCGACGTCATCATCGCCGGCAACGAGTCGACGGATGGGCGCGGCGGGGTGATCCCCGCAATGCTGGCCGAGAAGCTTGGGCTCCCCCAGGTCACCT
>DAOMOV010000184.1:3771-4312 GCA_035444505.1 Terrimesophilobacter sp. | reverse complement strand
CACCTCAACCACCTGATCCATCGTGGCCGGTCAACCGAGCCACGGCCTCACGCAGGAACGGTGCCGGATCGAAGTGCGGGAGCACCGCCCACACCTCACCGGCCTCGACACCCCGGTGGCGGATGCCGTACAGCGCCGCCACGGCCGAGGTGCGACTGCGGGCCTCCGCACAGTGCACGAAGACCTCGACACCCTCCGAGCGCAGCGAGGCGATCGTGTCGACCGTGTCACGCAGCACGAAATCCAGGTTCGCGTTGTGCCCGGGAGTATCGATCAGCCACACCCGAATACCCTCCACACCCGCCGGAACCTGCCCAATCCCCACACGACACAGCGACACCACCGAACCCACCGAGCCAGGCAGCTCATCCAGCGCACTCAGCGACCCCAGCCACACGCCCTCATCGTGCGGGTGCCGCACCGGCGCCGTATGCAAGAACTGCGCCGTCGGCATCCGCTCCGCCAACGGCCAGCCATCCGACGCCGGCCTCCCGCCGTTCGCCGCCAGCAACGCCAAGTCCGCGAGATCATTCGCGTTCAG
>DAOMOV010000184.1:0-3745 GCA_035444505.1 Terrimesophilobacter sp. | reverse complement strand
CCACGCCGTCGGCACCTGGGTTCCACCCCAGACCGCGCCCGCCAGCGACCCCGCAATCGCAGCAACCGTATCCGTATCCCCACCCGCACGAATCGCCAACGACACCGCCTGAGTCACCGAACTCTCCCCAAGAGTTGGGTCAGACGACGCCCGCACCACCGCGCTCAACGCACACTGGAACGCCCGCACCACCCACCCGTTCTTCTCCGCAAAATCCACGGGCCTCGCCGAGGGTCGCAAAGCCTCCTCGATCAGACCCGCCCACCGGTCCCGACGCTCCGCCGGCACCCACACCAGACCCCGCGCCACATCGAACTCGGCCGTGCGCACCGCGTGCCTGATCGCCAACGACCACAGCACGCACGCGTCGACGTTGTCGTCCTCCCAATGCGTCAGCTGCGCCAGGCGACCCGCGGCATCCGCCAGCGCCCCCTCCTCGCCATCACCCAGATACCCCAACGCAACCGGACCCGTGCGCATGAGCGAACCGTTTCCGCCGCTGCGGCCCGTGCGCTCATGCACCGCCTTCGCCGCCGCGCGCGCCTGCTCCTCCGTGCAGTTCGCAGGCAGAGAGCGCAGAACGGCGGATGTCTGCACCCCCACATCCTTCGCCGACAGCGACCACTCCCGCCACTCCGTTACGATCCGCGCCAGCGTGTCCGAGTCGTTCAGCGAATCGCCCCGCGCCAGCGCCTGCAGAATCGGCACCGCCATCGACGTGTCATCCGTCCACTCGCCCGGAGCGTGACCGAAGCGGCTCACATCGAACTCGAGCGGGTGGTCGTCAGCGAGCGCGGGGCCGAACTCGTACTGGGAACCCAGCGCATCACCCGCCGCCGACGCCACCACCACGCCCACCGCGCTGTCTCGTCGCCACGACCACAGCGCATCCGGACTCGGGTAAGCCTTCACGTTCTCGTTCATGCGTCCTCCTTGCTGCCGTTCGTTGCGTCGACCGTCGCCGCACGATCACGCGGATCCTGGCAGAAGCCCTCGCAGGTTCGCTCCGTCTTTGTCTCGGGCACCGATTCGGGCTCGTGAGCCGCGACCAGCCGCTCGCCGTTCGGGCCCTCCATTTCGCGAAAGTGGAACTCCCAGAAGCCCTTCACCTGCGCCTCGCTCGTGCACTCGTAGACGGCGAACAGGCTGTACTGGTGTGGCTGGCTCAGCGGCGTTTTCGCCACCATGCCGGTGAGCTTCTTGCCCGACAGAGTCGCGGGCAGGTCGCCCGTCTTGAACCCGTCGCGGGGGCCGCCGAAGTAGGCGCAGAACAGGCTCGGGTCCTGGTTCTTCGCTGAAGGTGTTGTCGTCATGCTGTCCCCTTCCGATCTTTAGCGCGATAGTCGCCTAATTATGTTGTGATTTCAGTATGCACCTTGCCGCCGACATTGGCGAAATCTGCGCTAAAGTTTCTGAGGTGACGGATGCCACCCCCTACCGCGATACGTCGGGCCGCGCCCTCAGCGATTACCCCCGCCCCTCCGTCGCCGTCGACACTGCGCTGCTCACCGTTCCGGCAATCGGCACCGACTGGGGAGACCTGAGCTTGCTGCTCACCCGCACCAAGGACGCTGCAGCGGGCGTCGCCGATACCAGCACCGAGGAGTGGAGGCTGCCCGGCACGTTCCTGCACGAAGGCGAACGGCTCAGCGACGCCGTGCTCCGATCACTCCGCGACAAAGCCGGCATCGAAGGGCTCCACCCCCGCCAGCTGCGCGTCTTCGACGCCCCCGGCCGAGACAACCGCGGGTGGGTGCTCAGCGTCGCCCACCTCGACGCTGTGCCGGCCGACCGCATCCGCCTCACTGGCCGCACGCGACTCGCCGGCGTCGACCAGGTCCCCCGCCTTCAGTACGACCACGACGACATCGTCACCGTCGCCGCCGACGTTCTCCGCGACGAGTACCGGCGAGCACCCGACCCGTACCGGCTGCTGCCCGAGCGCGAGTTCACCATGCGCGATCTGCGGATGCTGCACGAAGCCGTGCTCGGCGAGCGTCTCGTCGCCGACACCTTCCGCCGCACCATGCTGCCGGGGCTGCGCCCCACGGGCACACTTCGACGCGGAGCCCGCGGGAAGCCTGCCGAGCTGTTCGCCCTCGCGTGAGCCTCACTCGTAGACGTGGGGCGACAGCACCGCCACACCACGCAGGTTGCGGTACTTCTCCGCGTAGTCCAACCCGTAGCCGACGACGAACTTGTTGGGGATCTCGAAGCCCACATACTTGACGTCGACATCCACCTTCGCCGCATCCGGTTTGCGCAGCAGCGCCACGATCTCCACCGACTCCGCCCCGCGGCTCACCAGGTTCTCCCGCAGCCACGACAGGGTCAGCCCCGAGTCGATGATGTCCTCCACGATGAGCACCCTGCGGTTCACGATGTCCGTATCGAGGTCCTTCAGGATGCGCACCACACCGGATGACTGGGTGCCCGAACCGTAGGACGACACCGCCATCCAGTCCATCTCCACATGCATCCGCAGCTCGCGAGCCAGGTCGGCCATCACCATCACGGCACCCCGCAGCACCCCCACGAGCAGCAGATTCTCGCCCGCGTAGTCGGCCTCGATGCGCCGCGCCAACTCGCCCAGCTTCTCCTGAATCTGCTCCTGCGTCAGCAGCACCTCACTGAGGTCATCGTTGGCGTCATCGAGTTGCATCGTGCGGGTCGTCCTCACTGTCTTGTCGAGCACTGTCTTGGTGGGCACTGTCTTGTCGGGCACCGTCGAGCCGGTGTTGGTAGGCATCCGCGGCCCTGAAGACAAGCCGCGCACCCTCGCGACTCACTCTAACGCCCGGCACATCGATCGGACCCTGCCCCCGCCAGTCCGTCACGAGCGCCGCGACCGCCAGCGTGTGCGTACGGCTCAGCGACACCCCGAACTCCGCGAGCACCGCCGAGCGGATGATGCGCTGACGCAGCGCCGCCGGGTTCGCCGCCAACCCCGCCACACTCAACGACAGCCCGGCTTCGGCGTGCTCCGCAAGCTCCTCCACCTGCTCCGCTGCGAAGTGCCCGAGGGCATCCGCATCTTCCCGCAGCTGTTCGGCCGTGCGGGCCAATGCTTCCACCACCCCCGGCCCCAGCTCCCGCTCAAGCACCGGCAGCACCTCCGTGCGCACCCGCACTCGCGCGAACGCCAAATCAACATTGTGCGGGTCGTGCCACGGTGTCAGCCCCGAATCGGCGCAGAACTGTGCCGTCGTCGACCGGCGGATGCCCAGCAGCGGCCGCGCAAACACGGTCGCCCCCGCGGCGGTGTGGGTGGTGCTTTCATCCATTCCCATCAGGCTGACTGCGCCGCTGCCCCGCGCAAGTCCCAGCAGCACCGTTTCGGCCTGGTCGTCGAGGGTGTGGGCGAGGAGCACAACCGCCGCGTCCTGGGTGCGTGCCTCGTCGGCGAGCGCCGCGTACCGTGCATCGCGCGCTGCGGCCTCCGGACCACCTGCAGTGCCGACCTGCACCTGCCGGAGGGTGACGGGGTCAAGCCCGAGGGCTCTCGCCTGCGCGGCGGCGGTGGTGGCGACATCCGCTGACCCGGTCTGGAGGCCGTGGTCGACGATGACGGCCCCCGCCCGCAGGCCCGCCCGCGGTGCTTCGAACGCGACCGCGGCGGCGAGCGCGAGGGAGTCGGCGCCGCCGCTGAGCGCGACGAGCACGAGGCTTGCGGCAAGGCCCGCCCACGGCGACCAGCCCGCCATCGGCGTCAACGCCGCGGTCGCGTAGGCGGCGATGCCGACCA
>DAOMOV010000183.1:575-4320 GCA_035444505.1 Terrimesophilobacter sp. | reverse complement strand
GCCCTGCGCTTCGCGGTGTCGATCAGGCGGCTTGCGCTGTCGCGCTGCCTCCCGCGGCGAGTCCGGCTTCGAGATCGGCGAGGATGTCGTCGAGGTTCTCGAGTCCGACGGAGAGTCGCACAAGCCCGGGAGTGACGCCCGCGGAGAGCTGCTGCTCGGGGGTGAGCTGCGAGTGGGTCGTGGACGCCGGGTGGATGACGAGGCTGCGCACGTCGCCGATGTTGGCGACGTGGCTGTGGAGGGTGAGGGCGTCGACGAAGGCGCGGCCGGCATCCACACCGCCCTTGAGCTCGAAGGAGAGCACGGCCCCGGTGCCCTTGGGGGCGTACTTCTTGCCCGCCTCGTACCAGGGGCTCGAGGGGAGCCCCGCGTAGTAGACGGTGGAGACCTCGGGCTGTTTGCTGAGCCATTCGGCGACGGCCTGTGCGTTCTGCACGTGACGCTCGACCCGCAGGCTGAGCGTTTCGATGCCCTGAATGAGCTGGAAGGCGCTGTTGGGCGAGATGGCGGCGCCGACGTCGCGCAGCAGCTGCACGCGGGCCTTGATGATGTAGGCGATGGCGTCACCGAGCACCGTCGTGTAGCTGGCCCCGTGGTAGGAGGGGTCGGGTTCGGTGAGCCCCGGGAACTTGTCGACGTTCTTCGACCACTCGAACTTGCCGCCGTCGACGATCGCGCCGGCGATGACGGTGCCGTGGCCGCCGAGGAACTTGGTGGCGGAGTGGATGACGATGTCGGCGCCGTGCTCGAAGGGGCGGATCAGGTAGGGGGTGGCGATGGTGTTGTCGACGATGATCGGAAGCCCGGCGTTGTGGGCGACGGCAGCCACGGCCTCGATGTCGAGCACGTTGATCTTGGGGTTTCCGATGCTCTCACCGAAGAGCAGCTTCGTGTTGGGGCGGATGGCTGCGCGCCACGCCTCGGGGTCGTCCTGGTCCTCGACGAAGGTGGTCTCGATGCCGAGCTTCGCGAGGGTGTACTTGAACAGGTTGTAGGTGCCACCGTAGATGGCCGACGACGACACGATGTGGTCACCGGCCTGGGCGATGTTGAGCACGGCGAAGGTCGTGGCGGACTGGCCGGAGGCGACCAGCAGGGCCGCTGTGCCGCCTTCGAGGGCGGCGATGCGCTGCTCGGCGACATCCTGGGTGGGGTTCTGGATGCGCGTGTAGATGTTGCCGAACTCGGCGAGGGCGAAGAGGTTCTTGGCGTGCTCGGCGTTGTTGAACACGTAGGCGGTGGTCTGGTAGATGGGGGTGGCCCGCGAGTTGGTGGTGGGGTCGGGGGCGGCGCCGGAGTGGATCTGCTTGGTCTCGAACTTCCAGTTCGCGGTGTCGGTCATGGGGTGCTCCTCTGAGGGGTGGGCGTGTTGGTGGGTTATTCGAGGTTAGGCATCCTGTTGGCGCGGCTCAACGCTGCGTGAAACATGCTGTAACGTGCGATTCGGGAGGATCAGGGATGTCGAAGACGGTTCTGGTGACGGGTGCGAGCAGCGGGATCGGTGCTGCGACGGTGCGGCTGTTTCGTGAGCGCGGGTGGCACGTGATCGGTGTGGCGCGCCGCGGTGACCGGCTCGCGGTGCTCGCGGAGGAGACGGGCGCGGAGGTGTTCACGGCGGATCTGACGAGCGAGTCGGAGGTGACGGCACTCGTCGAGCACCTGAGCGATCGGCCCATCCATGCCCTCATCAACAACGCGGGCGGCGCGTTCGGCAGCGACCCGATCGAGGTGGCGAATCCGGATGACTGGCGCCGCATGTTCGAGGTGAACGTCATCGCGGTGCAGCGGGTCATCGCTGCGGTGCTGCCCCTGCTTCGCGCGGGTGCGCAGGATGCAGGGCATGCGGACATTCTCACGATCTCGTCTATCGCGGGCCACGTGCCGTACGAGGGCGGCGGTGGCTACAACGCGTCGAAGTTCGCGGTGCACGGCATGGTCGGGGTGCTGCGGCTGGAGCTCGCGGGGGAGCCGATCCGGGTGATCGAGGTGGCGCCGGGGATGGTGAAGACGGATGAGTTCTCGCTGGTGCGCTTCGGTGGCGACCAGGCCAAGGCGGACGCCGTGTACGCGGGTGTCGAGCATCCGCTGACGGCGGAAGACATCGCCCAGACGATCGTGCTCGCCATCGAACTGCCCGGGCACGTCAACCTCGACCTGATCACAGTCAAACCGGTCGCGCAGGCCGCGCCGCACAAGGTCGTGCGGGCTCCACTGACGCCGAAGCTGTAGGTCTCAGCTCGCGAGGAGTCCGTCCATCATCGGTCGGGACGTTTGCCGATGAGCGACTTCCGCAACCGGGTCAGCTCTTCGGAGACGTGGGTTGCTCGCCGATCCGCATGTTGCGCAAGCGTGAACACGATCAGGTCAGCCAGCACGGTTGCAGTGAGAGTCTCTCCGGTAAAGCCACCGGCGGAGGGTGGTGCCGTGAGCACCACATCCGGCCATGGCGGGGCCGAAGCCGCCAGCATTGCGGAGATGAGGATGCTGACGGCCCCGACCTCACGGCATCGTTCAGCGATGGCCCTCATCTCGCGTAAGTCTCGCCCGGGGCTGAAGATGATGATCGCGTCGCCTTCGCCCAGTTGGATGAGATCATCAGCGAGCGCGAACCCCATGTTTCTGGCGAAGTGCACCTTCTTGCCGATGCGACCGAGCCGCAGCGCCTGATATTCGGCGACAATCCGTGACAGGCCGACGCCGAAGGTCATGACTGTCGCTGCGTTTTCGATGGCGGCAATTGCCTTGTCGAAGGCCGCTTCGTCGAAGATCCGCTCGGCTTCGCTGAGACGGTCCACGGTGTCGGCGGCAAGTCTCTGCATGAGACGCGTTCCGCCTTCCTCTTTCGCGACAGTCAATCGGGTGGCAAGACGACGGGCGGGGTGGGATGTGTTCATCAGCTCTGCGCCGAGTTCCAACTTGAGCTCGGGGAGCCCCGTGTAGCCGAGCGCTTTCGCCGTTCGGATGACCGTGGCGTCGCTGGTTCTCGTGAGCCGACCCAGTTCGACAGCGCTGAGCAGCACGGTGTCGGGCCCTTGCGTGGCGAAGAACTTCGCGACTCGGCGCTCAGTGGGAGACAGCGAAGGCTCGTGCTGAGCGATGCGCTCGCGTATTCCTTCGCTGCTGCTCTCCTTGGGGCCCATGGGGCGTGTCTCACTCGTCATGATGCCGCCCTCTCTTCCATACCCCAACTCTGACCGTAGCCTCCTTCGGCGACGCCAGCCGCCATGAGGTTCAGGAACGGGTCGGCATTGAACGCCTCAGGCCCGAGAACCCCGGCGCCCGCCCATGCGCCTGTCGCGAGGAGTTCGAGGGCGATGACAGGGTTCAGGGCAGTTTGCCAGACGACGCACTGTGACTCGTATTCGGCCATCGTCCATTCGTTGTCAGCGACATGGTAGAGGTACACTTCCCGCGCTCTGCCGTCCTTGCCCGTACCGGTGACCCAGAGCCCAGCGCAGGTCTTTCCGGTCATGCGCGGCCCGATCGTGGCGGGGTCGGGCAGAGCGGCGGCCACGACATCGCGTGGCGCCACCTCGACGGGGCCGCTTCGGCTGCGAACCCGCAGGGGCTCAGTCGAGTCCAAGTGGAGGGTGTGCAGAGTCTTGAGCACACCGATGAACTCGTCTCCCAGTCCGTACTTGAACGTCACCCGCCTTGCGTCCACCCAGCGCGGCATCAGCAGAACCTCTTCGTGTTCGACGTTCACACATTCGACGGGGCCGATGCCTTCTGGAAAGTCGAAGAT
>DAOMOV010000183.1:0-565 GCA_035444505.1 Terrimesophilobacter sp. | reverse complement strand
CGGGCTCCGAGAACGGCTCGGTGGTGAACCAGCCGCGATCCTTCTCCCACACGACCGGTGGGTTGAGGCACTCTTCGATGGTGGTCCAGATGCTGAACGAGGGTGCGAAGACCTCGTTTCCTGCGTCATCACGCACGACGAGGTTCGCACCGTCTCGCGTGCCGAGTTCGTCGATATCGTTGAAAAGCTCGTCGGCGGCGTATCGGGCGAACACGTCGGAGAGACCGGGTTCGACGCCCATGCCGACGAGGGCGAGACGACCAGCAGCCTCCCAGTCTGCGGATCGCGCGAACTGGTCGTCACCGAGCTTCACCCCGGTGAGCGAATAGGGCTGCTCGGGGTGCGGCCGCGACAGGCTCATGGCCATGTCGACGTAGTCGGCGTCGGCGGCCAGCGCACCCGCGAAGACTGTGGGCACGAACTTGGGTTCCACGGCGTTCATGACATGGGTGACCTCGTGTTCCCGCGCAAGCCTTGCGACGGAGCTCGAGTCGGATGCGTCCACGCCTGCGGCGACGAACCGACCGGCCTTCTCGGGGTTCCGGGCAGCGATCCACGCCACCGT
>DAOMOV010000182.1:0-4322 GCA_035444505.1 Terrimesophilobacter sp. | reverse complement strand
AGTTTCGAGCCCGGCGCGCCGATTCTCGAGAACCTGCACCGGTTCGTGCTGTTCAGCCTTGCGACGTCCCTCGGCTGGGATCTCGTGCGCGCTCTTGTGCTCGCGATCGGTGTCGCCCTGCTGGGCAAGCCCGTGCTCGCGGCCCTGCGACGCACCGCCCGCCGGGCGTCGTTCTCGGCATCGTTCTCAGCGTCCTCGTCGGAATCATTTAACACGGAACAGCGTTCACGAAACCACAATATGTAGCATTAACAGAGAAACAGGAGCACTATATCTTGTGAGGGGTGGGTCGCGTTGACGGCACCGCACTGTGAACCGCGTGGTGCGAACAGCGTGCCACGCGCTTCGCACCACACACCGTGCCACGAACAGAAGGAGAGCACTGATGGCTACCGAGCGAGCGTCCGCGAGGGCGGCGTCCACGGCGAGCGCAGCGTCCTCGGCGAGCACGACCGGGCTGCGCATTCCGCGACGCTTCAGCACCGAGGGCGTGCACCCCTACGACGAGGTCGACTGGGAGCGCCGCGATGTCACCCAGACGAACTGGCAGACGGGGGAGACGATCTTCGCGCAGAGCGATGTCGAATTCCCGGCGGACTGGTCGCTCAACGCGACGACGATCGTGACGACGAAGTACTTTCGCGGAGCCCTCGGCACTCCCGAGCGCGAGTCGAGCCTGCGCCAGCTGATCGATCGGGTGGTGGGTCGCTACGTGCACGCGGGCCTCGACCACGGCTACTTCGCGACCGAGAGCGACTCGGCCGTCTTCGGCGACGAGCTCACCTGGCTGCTGCTGCACCAGGTCTTCTCGTTCAACTCGCCCGTGTGGTTCAACGTGGGCACGTCGTCGCCGCAGCAGGTGAGCGCGTGCTTCATTCTCTCGGTCGACGACACGATGGAGTCGATCCTCGGCTGGTACCGCGACGAGGGAATGATCTTCAAGGGCGGGTCGGGCGCGGGCGTGAACCTCTCCCGCATCCGCTCGTCCGCTGAGCTGCTCAGTACGGGCGGTACGGCGAGCGGCCCGGTCTCGTTCATGCGGGGCGCGGATGCGAGTGCGGGCACGATCAAGTCGGGCGGGGCGACGAGGCGCGCGGCGAAGATGGTCGTACTCGATGTCGATCACCCCGACATTCGCGAGTTCGTGCAGACGAAGGCGCGCGAGGAGGAGAAGATCCGGGTGCTGCGCGACGCGGGCTTCGACATGGACCTCGGCGGGAGCGACATCACCTCCGTGCAGTACCAGAACGCGAACAACTCGGTGCGGGTGAGTGACGCGTTCATGCGCGCGGTGGAGAACGACGACGACTTCGGTCTCACGGCGAGAGCGGATGGGCGAGTCATCGAGTCGGTGTCGGCGAAGGGCCTCTTCCGTGAGATCGCAGAGGCGGCGTGGGCGTGCGCTGACCCCGGTCTGCAGTACGACGACACGATCAACGAGTGGCACACGAACCCGGAGTCGGGTCGCATCAACGGCTCGAACCCGTGCTCGGAGTACATGTCGCTCGACAACTCCTCCTGCAATCTCGCCTCCCTCAACCTCTTGGCCTTCCTGCGCGACGACGACTCGTTCGATGCGGAGGCCTTTGTGGCGGCGGTGGAGCTCATCATCACGGCGATGGACATTTCGATCTGCTTCGCCGACTTTCCGACGGAGCCGATCGCGAAGACCACCCGCGACTACCGCCAGCTCGGAATCGGCTACGCCAACCTGGGGGCGCTGCTCATGGCCACCGGTCACGGCTACGACTCCGACGGCGGGCGCTCGCTTGCCGCGACGATCACCTCGCTCATGACGGCCACCTCATACCGGCGCTCCGCGGAGCTCGCCGGGGTGGTCGGCCCCTACGCGGGCTTCGCGCGCAACGCGAAGGCCCACGAGCGGGTCATGCGCAAGCACGCGGTCGCGAACGATGAACTGCGGCCACTCTCGGTGATGGATGGCAGCATCCATGCTCTCGCCGAGGCGGAGTGGCTGCGCGGCAACGAGCTGGGCGCGAAGCAGGGCTGGCGCAACGCGCAGGCGAGTGTGCTCGCACCGACGGGCACGATCGGCTTCATGATGGACTGCGATACGACCGGCATCGAGCCGGACTTCTCGCTCGTGAAGTTCAAGAAGCTCGTCGGCGGCGGCTCGATGCAGATTGTCAACCAGGCCATCCCTCGTTCGCTGCGGGGCCTCGGCTACCCGGAGGAGACTGTGGAGGCCATCGTCGAGTACGTGGCCGAGCACGGTCACGTCGTCGACGCGCCGGGGCTGAGGCTCGAGCACTACGAGATCTTCGACACGGCCATGGGGCAGCGCTCGATCGCCCCCATGGGGCACGTGCGCATGATGGCGGCGGTGCAGCCGTTCCTCTCCGGGGCGATCTCGAAGACCGTGAACCTGCCCGAGAGCGCCACGATCGATGACGTCGAGGAGGTCTACTTCGAGGGCTGGAAGCTCGGCCTGAAGGCGCTCGCGATCTACCGCGACAACTGCAAGGTCGGGCAGCCGCTCTCCGATGCGAAGAAGAAGCCCGCGACCGCGGAGGCGCCTCCCAGCCCGGTGCGCCGTCGCCTGCCGAAGCAGCGGCCCTCGGTCACGACGTCGTTCGAGGTCGCGGGCGCCCAGGGCTATCTGACCGTGGGGTCGTATCCGGATGACGGACCCGGCGAGATCTTCCTGCGGCTCGGCAAGCAGGGCTCCACGCTCGCCGGCGTCATGGACGCGTTCTCCATCGCCGTGTCTATCGGTCTTCAGTATGGGGTTCCGTTGACGACGTACGTGGAGAAGTTCACGAACCTGCGGTTCGAGCCGGCGGGCATGACGGATGACCCCGACATCCGCATGGCGCAGTCCATGATGGACTACATCTTCCGCCGCCTCGCCCTCGACTACCTGCCCTTCGAGTCCCGCGCGGCGCTGGGGGTTCTCACGACCGCGGAGCGCGCGGCGCAGCTCGACGGGGAGGCCCACGCACCGACGGTGGCTGCGGCATCCGCCACTGCGCCTGTCGAATCCGCCCCTGCCGAGTCCGTGCCTGGCGAGTCTGTGGCAACTGGGTCTGGGGCAGCCGATTCTGTGGACGTGCCAGCACCCGTGAGCGGGCCGTCGAGTGCGCAGCTGCTCGCGGCGCAGCAGGGACTCGTGGCGGATGCGCCGCTGTGCCTCTCCTGCGGGGTCACCATGCGGCCCGCGGGCTCGTGCTACGTGTGCGAGAGCTGCGGGAGTACGAGTGGCTGCAGCTGAGTCGGCCGCTGAGCCGGCCGCTGCGCGTGCTGCGGTGCCGGGGTCAGGGCTGTGGTAACTGTGCAGACCGGTAGCGTTGGCGGGGTGGAGAACGATTGGGATCCGCGCGACCCGCACGTGCTGGGCGACCAGCTCGCGGCGTACGACCGGATGCGTCGCGAGTGCCCCGTGGCGCACAGCGACTACCTGGGGTGGTCGGTGTTCCGCCACGAGGACGTCGTGCGGGTGGTGACCGACCACGAGACGTTCTCGAGCGCGGTGTCGGCGTATCCGGCGGTGCCCAACGGCTTCGACCCGCCCGAGCACACCGCCTATCGCACGCTCGTCGACCGCTACTTCACCCCCGAGCACAT
This sequence comes from Terrimesophilobacter sp., assembly GCA_035444505.1. Taxonomy (GTDB): domain Bacteria; phylum Actinomycetota; class Actinomycetes; order Actinomycetales; family Microbacteriaceae; genus Terrimesophilobacter. Next base: position 737 of record DAOMOV010000182.1, on the reverse strand, counting down.
GAGCGCGTTCGAACCGCTCTGCCGTGACGTGGCGCGCGACCTCGTGGTGAGGCTGCCGCGGAACCGCACAGTGGAGTTCATCGCCGAGTTCGCGCTCGAGTACGCCCTTCAGGCGCAGCGCGCGTGGCTCGGCTGGCCCGCCTACACCCTCGAGTCGCTGCGGCACTGGACGGCACGCAACCACCGGGCCACCCTCGCGCGAGAGCGGGAGGAACTCGTGTCGGTCGCGGCCGAGTTCGACGCCGCGGTGCGTCGCGTGCTCGCTGACAACCGGGAGGAGGCGAGCGCGCACGGCACGACGTCGGCCGCGGCGGGCGATTCGGTGACGGCCACCTCCGTGACGGCGCAGCTCATGCGCGACCGGCTGGACACGTCCGACGGCGAGAGCCGCGTGCTGAGCGACGAGGAGATCGTGTCGATCCTGCGCAACTGGACCGTGGGCGAGCTCGCAACCCTGTCGGCGAGCGTCGGCATCCTCGTCGACCACCTCGCTCGCCACCCCGAACTGCAGCAGAGCCTCAGGCGCGACCCGAGCGCGCTGCCCGCGGCGATCGACGAGATTCTGCGGCTGCACGCCCCGCTCATCGCGAACCGTCGCGTGGCGACGCGCGACGTCGAACTGGGCGGGCGGATGATTCGGGCGGGCGAGCGGGTCAATGTCAACTGGGCGTCGGCGAACCGCGATGAGTCGGTCTTCGGCGGTGCCGACCTTGGTGACGCTGACTTCGGCAGCACCG
>DAOMOV010000181.1:0-4338 GCA_035444505.1 Terrimesophilobacter sp. | reverse complement strand
AGCCGTCTCGTGTGGCCTCGATAGAGCTCACCGCAGCGCCGAGCTGCGCGATCGTCGTGAACAGTGCCTTGTCGGCGGCGACCGTTGCAGTGCGGATCTCGTAGCCGTCCGCACGCGCGGAACGACCGCTGGGCGTGTTGATGACGATGTCGATCGTGTCGTCGCTGATGAGGTCGACCACCGTCGGCTCGTCAGATATTCCATCGCGCTGCGACACCTTGCGCACGAGTGTCGTGTCGATACCGTTGCGTTTGAGCACCGCTGCGGTGCCTTCGGTCGCGAGCACGTCGAACCCCAGCTGCTGCAGGCGCATGACGGGCATGACGATCGCACGCTTGTCTCGGTCGGCGACCGAGACGAACACGGTGCCGCTCGACGGAATGCCGCCGTAGGCCGCGGCTTGCGACTTCGCGAAGGCCCTCGGAAAGTTCGCGTCGATCCCCATGACCTCACCCGTGGAGCGCATCTCGGGCCCGAGCACGGAGTCGACGATGCGGCCCTCCCTGGTGCGGAATCGTTTGAACGGCAGCACCGCCTCCTTGACCGCAACCGGAGAGTCCATCGGAACAATCGCACCATCCATCGCAGGCAGCAATCCCGCGCCGATAAGATCGCCGATGCTCTCTCCCGCCATGATGCGCGCCGCCGCCTTCGCCAGCGGGATGCCGAGAGCCTTTGAGACAAACGGCACCGTTCGCGATGCACGAGGGTTCGCTTCCAGCACGTAGAGCACACCCTGGCCGATGGCGAACTGCACATTGAGCAGCCCGTGCACGCCAAGGCCTCGCGCAATCGCCTCCGTGGCCTGACGCACGTCTTCAAGCACGCTCGTGCCGAGGGTCACGGGCGGGAGAGTGCACGAGGAGTCGCCGGAGTGGATTCCGGCCTCCTCGAGGTGTTCCATGATGCCACCGACGTACAGCTCGGCACCGTCGAAAATCGCGTCGACATCGATCTCGACGGCGTCATCGAGGAACCGGTCGACGAGCAGTGGCGAACCCGGACCGATAATGGCCTGATCGGCGACGCGATCGAAGTAGCCGCTCATCGATTCGGAGTCGTACACGATCTCCATCCCACGGCCCCCCAGCACGAAGCTAGGGCGCACGAGAACGGGGTATCCGATCTCGTCCGCAACACTGAGTGCACTCGCACGGTCGTACGCGGTGCCGTTGCGGGGAGCGACAAGCCCCGCCGCGTCGAGAATCCCGCTGAACAGGCCGCGCTCTTCGGCCAGATCGATCGCGTCAGGGCTTGTGCCCAGGATCGGGACGCCGGCTTCGGCGATTCCCTTGGCAAGGCCGAGTGCTGTCTGCCCCCCGAGTTGAACGATGACGCCGACGAGTTCACCGCTCGCGCGCTCAGCGTCGATGACTTCGAGCACGTCTTCAAGAGTGAGTGGTTCGAAATAGAGTCGGTCGCTCGTGTCGTAATCGGTCGACACCGTCTCAGGGTTGCAGTTGATCATGATCGTCTCGTAGCCGACTTCGGAGAGCGCGAACGCGGCGTGCACGCACGAGTAGTCGAACTCGACTCCCTGCCCGATGCGGTTCGGGCCCGACCCGAGGATGACGATCTTGCGCTTGTCGCTCGGGAGCACCTCGGTTTCGAGGTCGTAGCTCGAGTAGTGATAAGGGGTGAGCGCCGGGAACTCTCCCGCACACGTGTCGACGGTCTTGAACACGGGCCGTACGCCCGCGTTGTGCCGGATCGCCCGAACCTCGTCCGCGGCGAGGCCTCTGAGGGAGCCGAGCTGCTCGTCGCTGAACCCGTGGTCCTTCGCGTGGCGAAGGATGCCTTCATCAAGCGATGGCGCGACACGCACCTGTTCGGCAATCTCGTTGATGAGCACGATCTGGTCGACGAACCACGGGTCGATTCCCGTCGCGTCGAAGACCTCTTCAATAGTCGCGCCCGCGCGAAGCGCCTGCTGCACCGTGACGATGCGGCCGTCGGTTGGCACACTCGTGAGCGCCAGCAGCGCATCCTTATCGCCCGGTTCACCATTCCAGTGAAAGCTCGAGCCCCGCTTCTCCAGCGACCGCAGAGCCTTCTGCAGCGCCGTCGCGTAGTTGCGGCCGATCGCCATTGCCTCGCCCACGGACTTCATTGTCGTAGTGAGCGTCGGGTCGGCGGCGGGGAACTTCTCGAAGGCGAACCGGGGCACTTTGACCACGACGTAGTCGAGGGTCGGTTCGAAGCTCGCCGGAGTGACGCCGGTGATGTCGTTCGGGATCTCATCGAGGCGGTACCCGATGGCGAGCTTTGCGGCGATCTTCGCGATAGGAAAGCCCGTCGCCTTTGACGCGAGCGCACTTGAGCGTGAAACGCGAGGGTTCATCTCGATGACGATGACGCGCCCCGTCGCGGGGTCCACGGCGAACTGGATGTTGCATCCACCCGTATCGACACCGACCAGTCGGATGATCTCGATGCCGATGTCACGCAGGTTCTGGAACTCGCGATCGGTGAGCGTCAGAGCGGGCGCCACCGTGATGGAGTCCCCCGTGTGCACCCCGACCGGGTCGACGTTCTCGATTGAGCAGACCACGACCGTGTTATCGGCGTTATCGCGCATGATCTCGAGCTCGTACTCCTTCCAGCCGAGGATCGACTCCTCGAGGAGCACCTCCTTCGTGGGGCTCTGGTGCAGGCCATCCGTGACCATGCGCACGAGCTCCTCGCGGGAGTGGGCGAAACCGCTGCCCAACCCACCCATCGTGAAGGACGGGCGGATCACGAGCGGATAGCCGAGATCATCCGCGTACTCGATGGCCTGCTCGACGGTGTGGGCGATGTGGCTTCGCGCCACCTCAGCACCCGCCTCGATGACGAGCTCCTTGAAAAGCTGCCGATCCTCGCCCTTGTGGATCGCGTCGAGGTTCGCGCCGATGAGCTCGACGCTGTACTTCTCGAGCACACCGTGGTCGTGGAGCTCCACCGCGGCGTTGAGCGCCGTCTGCCCGCCCAGCGTCGCAAGGATCGCATCCGGTCGCTCCTTCTCGATGATGGAGGCGATCACCTCCCAGGTGATGGGTTCGACGTAGGTGGCGTCGGCGAAGTCCGGGTCGGTCATGATCGTCGCCGGGTTCGAATTGATGAGGATGACGCGGATGCCTTCCTCACGCAGCACACGGCACGCCTGCGTTCCCGAGTAGTCGAACTCGCACGCCTGGCCGATGACGATCGGGCCGGAACCGATGACAAGTACGGAGGTGATGTCGTTCCTCTTGGGCACTACCCCTTGCTCCCCTCGCGGTGTGCCGTCACGAGTTCGGCAAATCGATCGAACAGGTAGTTCGCGTCGTGCGGACCGGCCGCGGCCTCGGGGTGGTACTGCACCGAGAATGCAGGAATGTCGAGCGCGTTGAGGCCCTCCACGACATCATCGTTGAGGTTGACGTGGCTCACCTCGACCCGTCCGAAACCGGCCGGTGACTCGGTCACCCCGGCGGTGGGTGCCTTCACCGCGAAACCGTGATTGTGGGCAGTGATCTCGGTGCGGCCCGTCGCCCTGTCGAGCACGGGCTGGTTGATGCCGCGATGACCGAAGGGCAGCTTGTAGGTTTCGAAGCCGAGCGCGCGGCCGAGCAGCTGGTTGCCGAAGCAGATGCCGAAGAACGGGATGCCCCGACGCAGGACCGCCTGCAACAGCTCAACGTGGCGATCGGAACCGGCCGGGTCACCGGGGCCGTTCGAGTAGAACACCGCGTCGGGCTCGAGCGACAGCAGTTCGGCCTCGCTGACCGATTGCGGCACAACGCGCACCTCGAGGCCGCGCGCCGTGAGGTACTCGAGTGTCGATCTCTTCACCCCAAGATCGAGCACCGCGACCAGACCGATGCGAACGCCCTCGGCGCTGAGGGTGTACGGCTCAAGTGTCGACACGGTCGCGGATAGGTTCTGCCCCGTCATGGGTTCGGCGGCAAGCACTCGCTCGAGCAGCTCTGCCTCGGGCTGTGCGGCATCCGCTCCCGAGAAGATGCCGGCGCGCATGACCCCTGCATCGCGAAGTCGTCGCGTGATCGCGCGCGTGTCCACACCTTGGATGCCGATGATTCCTTTGTCGACGAGCGCAGCCTCCAGCGACCCCGTCGCGCGGTAGTTCGACACCCGCCGGGCCGCATCACGCACGACGAACCCCGCCGGCCACATGCGTTCCGACTCGTTGTCCTCAGCATTGACGCCCGTGTTTCCCACGTGCGGAGCGGTCATGAGCACGATCTGCCCCGCGTAGGACGGATCGGTGAGGGTCTCCTGGTAGCCCGTCATTCCGGTCGCGAACACGGCTTCACCGACCGTGGAGCCAACCGAACCGTAGGCGCGGCCCACGAAGCG
>DAOMOV010000180.1:0-4343 GCA_035444505.1 Terrimesophilobacter sp. | reverse complement strand
TTGTCGCGCAGGTAGTCGAAGCCGAACTCGTTGTTCGTGCCGTAGGTGATATCCGCCTCGTACTGCTCGCGACGCTCTGCCGGAGACTGGCCCGACAGAATACAGCCCGTCGTCATCCCCAACGCACGGAACACGCGCCCCATCAGCTCGGACTGGTAGCTCGCCAAGTAGTCGTTCACCGTGATCACGTGAACACCCCGGCTCGTGATCGCATTCAGGTATGAGGGCAGCACCGCCACGAGCGTCTTGCCCTCACCGGTCTTCATCTCCGCGATGTTGCCCAAGTGCAGGGCCGCCCCACCCATGAGCTGCACGTCATAGGGGCGAAGACCGATCGTGCGCCTCGCCGCCTCCCGCACCGCCGCGAACGCCTCGGGCAGCAGATCCTCCAGCGACTCCCCCGCCGCGTAGCGCTCCCGAAGCTCCGCCGTCTCATTGCGCAGATCGTCATCCGTCAACGAGCGGAAATCGTCCTCCAGCGCATTCACCGCTTCGGCGTACCGCTTCAGACGGCGCAGCAGGCGACCCTCACCACTGCGAAGGACGCGTTCCAGAACGTTGGCCACGAAGAAACTCCAAAGGGCTTGGGGGATGCGCGCGGACGCGCCACTGCGGGGGCAAGTTTACGTTACCCAGCGTATATCGCTGGGTTCTGTTTGTGCCCGACGCCCGGGACGGACGTCGGCGCGGGTACCGGCGGCGAAGGCGAGAAATCGCCTTCGCTTAGTGCCGAAGTGCGCGCTGGCCGGCGCGGCGACGATCAGAAAGGGTCTACGCCTATTTGCGACCACGCGCCTTGCGCGGAACGTCCTGCTCCACCTCCGTCAACCCGATCACACCGTAGTCCCAGCCCTTTCGGCGATACGCCACCGAGGGGCGATCTGTCTCCGAGTCCAAGAACAGATAGAAATCGTGACCCACCAGCTCCATGTTGTAGATCGCATCATCCACCGTCATCGACACCGCCGGGAACTCCTTCCGGCGAATCACCACCGGGCTCCACGGCTCCTCCTCATCCGTCGAAGCCGCCTGAACCGGGATCGACCCGGTCGCCACTTTCTCCAGAACCTCCGGCTCCACCGGCGTGATGTCCACGACACCGAAACCGCCACTGGTCGCCTCCCGCAGCGACACCGGCCGACGCTTGCCACGGTGCACCTTCTGGCGGTCCTTCGCCCGACGCACCCTCTCCATCAACTTGTCGAGCGCCACATCGAATGCCGCGTACTTGTCGGTGCCATCCGCTTCCGCCCGCACGAGCGGCCCCGGCCCGATGAGCGTCAACTCCACCCGATCGTCACCCGCGGAGCCGTTCTTCTCATTGTGCCGCGACACCTTGATCTCGAACGCGAGCGCACGCGGGGCAAGGTGGGCGACCTTCTCAGACTTCTCAGTCGCGTAGTCGCGGAACCTGTCCGTGATCCCCGCACCCAGGCCGTTGATGGAAATGTCCATGGTGTCCTCCCCTGCCTCACCGCGGTCGCCCAGTGAGTCCAGGCGAAGTGATCCGCGCCTCTCGTTACCTCACCGTAACCCCCCGAGGCAACAAAGTCACCAGTCAAAATCACAGCGAACCCGTCAGCGCCGCCCATCGCGAGTTCTCACTGCCGTCGAGCCGCTGTGTTGCTGCCAGGGCCACCACCGCCAGCACCACACCGCCCGCCTCAGCCACCGCTCGAATCACCTCCCGAGCGCTCGCACCCGACGTCACCACATCGTCCACCAGCACGAAGAACTCCCCTGACAGAGCGCGCCTCGCCCCGAGAGTTCCCACCCGATTCTTCTCGCGACCCGCCACCGACAGTCCCTTCTGCACCTGAGTCCCCCGCACCCTCCGGAGCACCCGACCCGCCCGCAACCCCGCCCGCGCCAGCAGCACCGATACCGGATCGAACCCGCGCCTGTGTCGAGCCTGACGACTCGGCGGCACCGTGATGAGCCCCACCGCCGCCCCGCCGCCACCCGGAGAGGCAAGACCAGACACCACCCGCGACAGCAGCTGCGCCAGCGGCCTCGACAGGGCGCGAGCGACATCCGTGCGCCCCTCCTCTTTGAGCGCGAGAATCGTCCGCCGCACCGGCCCCTCGTAGGAGAGAGCGGCGTAGACGGGAACGCCATCAAGGTCACGACGCCACCCACTGTCCGCAAGTGCGGCGCTGCACCCATCGCAGAGGGAACGATCGGGCGCCCCGCAGCCAGCGCAGTCGACCGGAAAGACCACGGCGAGCGCATCACGCAGCGCATCCCGCATGAGCCCCCACGCGAGTCTCTCAGTCGGCACAGCCCTCAGCCTTCCGTGCGCGGTGCCGCGCACGACACGTCAGCGGGCCACCTGTGCAGAAACAGCTCGCAGTGGCGGGTGTGAAGGAGCTCAGCCCGCCCCTACCGCTGTGTCGCGATGAACTCCGCGGTCACGTTCGTGCGCTGCCATCCGCTGCCGCGAGGTGTGCTCACCGATCCATCCTCGCCGAGCACGCGAATGCCCGTGCGACCATTGCCGCCGACGATGGACACGGCGGGTTCGGCGCGCCCCAGATTCAGCGCGAAGCCGCCCAGGTCGTACATCATCGTCGAGAACACGTCATCGTTGACCTCGAGTGTGGCGACGGATGACTCGTCCACCCAGGTCGCATCGATCGCCTGGCCCGGTTCGAGCAGCACGTCCAGTATCGCCGGGCCGAGGGCAGTCGGCACGTATCCTTGTGCGCTGTCTCGCAGCACCGCCGAGACGATGAGCCTCGGGCCTTCAACACCCTGCAGAAGCACGGCGATGCGGGTTCCATCACGGGATACATCGATCGATACCACTGCGGCGGATTCGGCAAAGCCGGTGGCGACGGGGTAGGAGTTCCCTTCGAAGTCGAACACGAGCAAACCGTTGGGATCTGTGCTCGGAATCGACCACGTGTACCCATAGTCGTCGAGCGAGGGTGCAATCAGGTTCGGTCGGGAATCGACCAGCCGCGCAGGGATTTGGCCGCCGCGCACCGTCCACACCGTGCCGTCACCGGCGCGCACAGCGGCCGAGTTCCCGAGCACCCCGAGTGTTGCTGCGTTCGCCTCCAAGTCCACAACTTTGTCGCTCAACGCCGTGATCGGGGTCAGCTCCTCACCGGTGGCGTAGCCGAACTCACCGTCTTTGAGCACGAGCGGACGCGCATCCACTCGCGAGTCGACAGTCGGCGAGTCCGTTCCGAGCGGTTCGATGGCAAGGCTCGTGCCGGAGACCGAGAGCTCGACGCTCGCGACGGACGACACGCTCGCGAGCGACTCACTCAGCTGCAGTTTCATCAGCTGCCGTTGTCGGGGGCTCGCGCTCGCCGCCTCCGCGGTGAGGTCAACCCGTGCCACGGACGATTCGACCGTGACCGCCGTTCCCTGGGTGAGGGCCGAACCTTCGGGGAACTGAGACACCACGGCTCCCTCCAGCCACGGTGGCACACCTTCAAGCAGGGCCGACACGATGCGTGTGGCGGTGGCACCACCGGGGAACCAGCGCTGGTCGGGCACGAGTCGCACGAGCGCAAGATCATAGAAATAAAGCGAGTGCTGCGAGAAGATCGTGCGGAAGGTGCTTTCGGCAAGCACTATTCCCGGGGGCGCTTCGGAGATGCGCCATTCGCCGTTCTCCTGCACGAAGCTGTAACTGAGCAGTTGCGTCTCCAGCGGGTTCGCCGTGTAGGAGCCGTGCTCGTCAAGGCCCGCGCGGGTCATGAATGAGTACTCGAGGGTGTCACTGTCGACGGCGCGGAACGTTTCGCTGCCAGAACGGATCGCAACACTGTGGCGCGGATCCCACTCGGCCTGAAAACTCGTTGACAGAAACTGTCGTGCGACCGCGTAGTCGCTCTGGGTGCCCGTGAAGGCGTCAATGAATCCCTCCAGGATGCCGAGCGGCTCGGCTCCCGGCTGAGGCCCCAGTGGATTGAAGATGGTGTCGGCCTCGGTGAGCTCGCCGAACTCCGGCCCCGCCTCGACCGATCCAGTCGAGGGGATGCCGACGCACGAGCTGACAAGAAGGCTGACGCCGAGTGCGATGAGGGTCGCCCGACTGGCGCGTACACGGGAGCGTGTCCTATCCACCGCTCACCTCCAGTTGGTCGATGGGGTTGACCGGGGGCAGTGCGAGAGGAGACTCACCGATCGGTTGGCCCGACTCGCGTGGGAGTACGAGGCGGAAGCATGTGCCGAGACCGGGGCGGCTCCACACGTCGAGGGTGCCGCCGTGCAAAGAGGCGTCTTCGAGTGAGATGGCGAGACCGAGACCGGTGCCGCCGAGGGTGCGCTGCCGGGACGGATCAGCTCGCCAGAACCGGTCGAACACGCGGGGGATGAGGTCCGCG
>DAOMOV010000179.1:0-4346 GCA_035444505.1 Terrimesophilobacter sp. | reverse complement strand
GGCGGATGCTGACGGCCGCCTTTGTGCACTCCACCTCGAGCCCCTTCCACCTGCTATTCAACATGTATGCCCTGTGGCTGTTTGGCCGAATACTCGAACAACTCCTCGGCCGGTGGCGGTTCCTTGCGCTGTACTTCATCTCCGGCTTCGGCGGGTCTGTTGCCGTGCTGCTGCTCGCGCCGATATCAGCGGTCGTTGGCGCATCCGGAGCCGTCTTCGGGCTCTTCGGCGCGTTCTTCATCATTCAGCGACGACTCGGAGCCCGATCGATGCAACTCGTCGTCGTCATCGGCATCAACCTGGTCATCGGGTTCGTCATCCCCGGAATCTCCTGGCAGGGGCACGTGGGAGGGCTCATTGCGGGCTCACTCGTGGGGCTTGTCTACACCTCGACGAGGCGATCCTCTCAGAAGAACAAGCAGGTGCTGGGCCTCGTCGGTGTCGTCGCTCTGCTCCTTGCGGCGACCATCGTCGGCTGGGTGCTTCTGGCCGCACGCTTCGGTCTGTAGCCGACAGGGAAACACCGCTTCCACAAGTTATCCACAGCACTCTTCACAGTGGGGATAATTACACCAATGTAATTGTGGGAGGGCTCCAAAGCCCTTGACAAGGCGGGGTCGAATCAACGCCAGCGGGTCGTCATCAAGAAGCCCACAAAGAGGATGCCGAAGCCCACCATGATGTTCCAGTCCGCGAGAGCGCCCACCGGCAGCGTGCCCGCGCTCACGTAGTAGACGATGATCCATGCCAGACCGATCAGCATCAGACCGAACATGATCGGCTTGAACCACACCGGGTTCGGCACATCATCGCCAGAACGGGATTCCTCAGACGTGGGCTTCGAAGACATAGTGGCCATGACCCTAGAGTCTACTTGGGGAAGCTCCGCAACCCCCGAACCCCACCAACAATTGCGCAACTGCATAGACTTGAAAAGTGACTGAAGTCCCATCAGAATCGGCGCCCACGGCATCCGCCGCGCCACCAGTCACACTCACGCGCCGCCAACTGCGCAAGAAACGTCGGCGCACCAACATCGTCGGAGTACTCGGCGAACTGCTCATCACCGCCGGCGTACTCGTCTTCCTCTTCCTCGGCTGGCAGTTATGGCTCAACGACATCATCGTCGGCGAACAGCACCGCGGGCAAGCAGCGGACCTCTCCGAAGAATGGGTCGCCGAAAGGGCGCCCGACTGGGACAGCGGAAACATCCCCACCCGAGAAGAACCCCTCGTTCCCGTCGACTACGGAGTACCGATCATCCCTGCCAAGGTCGACAACGCCAAAGAGTTCGCCATCATGTACGTGCCCCGATTCGGCAGCGACTACCAGCGCACCATCTTCGAAGGCATCGACGAAAAACTCGTACTCGACACGAAAGGCATCGGCCGCTACCCCGACACCCAACAGGTCGGCGAAGTAGGAAACTTTGCCGTCGCCGCACATCGCACCACGCACGGGAAACCCTTCGCCGACATCGGCGAACTGCGGGTCGGCGACAAGATCATCATCCGCACCCCGGACGCCTACTACACCTACGCATTCCGCAATATGGAGTACGTCTGGCCCGACGCCGTTGACGTGCTCAACCCCTTGCCCCGCGAACCTGACACCGTCGAACTCACCGACCGCATCATCACACTCACCAGCTGCAACCCCCGATTCTCCCGCGCCGAACGCATCATCGCCTACGGCGTGCTCGAATCATGGCAGCCCACCGACGCAGGCCCACCCGCCGAAATTGCCCACCTCGTCACCCCCGCAATCCCCGAAGGCTGACCCCATGTACGCAGCCCTGTGGCGCATCCTCCCCGGACCGGTCTGGGTGCGCATCCTCCTGCTCGTTCTACTCATCGCCGCCCTGCTCTTCACGCTCGTCACCTGGGTCTTCCCCTGGGTGCAAGACCTCATCGACACCCCCGAAGTGACCATCGAAGCATGAGCCACATCCTCGTCATCGACAACTACGACAGCTTCGTCTACACGCTTGCCGGGTACCTCACCGAGCTCGGTGCCCACGTCACCGTCCAGCGCAACGACGACTTCGCTCCGGCTGAGGCCGCCGCCACCATTGCCCAGTACGACGGCGTGCTCATCTCGCCCGGACCCGGGACCCCCGCCAACGCAGGAGTCTCCATCGCCGTCGTGCACGCCGCCATCGCGACACACACGCCCCTTCTCGGTGTCTGCCTCGGCCACCAGGCCATCGCTGAAGCCCTCGGTGCGACCGTCACCCACGCGGCGGAACTCATGCACGGCAAAACCAGCCTCATCACCCACGACAACAGCGACGCCTACCTCGGCGTACCCCAACCGTTCAACGCCACCCGGTACCACTCACTCGCCATAGTCGACGACACCGTCCCAGACACCCTCGAGGTGACAGCCCGAACCGAGGGCGGCGTCATCATGGGAATCCGGCACCGCACCGCACCCCTCATCGGGGTGCAGTTCCACCCCGAATCAGTGCTCACCGAAGGTGGCTACCAGCTGCTCGCCAACTGGCTCCACACGACCGGACTCCACACCGCGCGCGACACCGCAGTCGGCAAGTCCCCGCTCGTCACCAACCCGAGCTGAACCTCACCGCGTCACCCCGCGCAATACCGCAGCGTCACCGGCGAACGCTGAGCCTGCTGACCCGCCGCCAGCGACTGACTCGTCACCGTCGACCCCGAGCATCCGGTGTCCGGTTGCAGAGTCACAGAGAGGTTCAATGCTCGCAGTGTTGAAGCGGCCTCGTTGATGGGCTGGCCGACGGTGTCGGGCACCGCAACCAGACCGTCCGACACGATCAGGTTCACGACCGTGCCCTCTGCCGCAGCCGTGCCCTGTTCCGGTGAGGTACCCATGACGGTGTTCGCGGGAACATCAGGCGAGTTCTGCGTGGTCGTCGTACCCACCTCGAAACCGGCAATCTCGATTGCGGTGCGAGCATCGGCGACGCTCATATTCACCACCATGGGGATGGTGTTGAGCGTGCGACCGGTCGACACCCACACCTGAACGACTTGGTCCGCTGCGACCCTCTCGCCCGCCTCCGGCAGCGTGCGAATGATGAGGCCCTCGTCGTAGATCGCGCTTGCCTCCGCGCGGCGCTCCGGAACGAGATCCAGTTCGGTGAGCGCGGTCGCTCCGGCCTCATACGGCTGACCCACCACGTGCGGGACCACCACCGAGATGTTCGGCGCAAGCACCGGTGCTGTCAGGTTCACCACCCAGAACATGAGGCCGATGAGAACAACGGCGGTCGCAACGATGCCACCCCAGATCCACGCCACAGGGGGGCGCGACTGCGTGCGCTGCACTCGGTCATCGGCTCCCGATGAAAGCTGCCGGATCGCGGCGGTCGTGGTCTGCCCGCCGGAGGGGTTGACCCCGAATAGAGCTTGATTGAAGTCGGGCGTCGCAATCTTTTTCGCCGGAACAGCACCGGATGCCGCAGCTTCCAGATCCTCACGAAACTCGGGGGCGGTCTGGAAACGCTCGAACTTGTCTTTCGCGAGGGACCGCAACACGATCGCATCGAGCGCCGGTGACACCTTCTGGTTGATGCTCGACGGTTTCGGCGGGGCTTCACTGATGTGCTGGTACGCGACCGCGGCGGCACGCTCCCCTTGGAAGGGTGCGCGACCCGTTAGCAGTTCGAACAGTACGACGCCGGTCGAGTAGAGATCGGTGCGGGCATCCACTGTTTCACCGCGTGCCTGCTCGGGTGAGAAGTACTGCGCCGTGCCCAGAATCGCACTAGTGTCGGTGACCGTTGCAGAGTTGTCGGACACCGCTCGAGCGATGCCGAAGTCCATGACCTTGACCTGCCCATTCGACGTCACCATGACGTTTCCCGGTTTGATGTCTCGGTGAACCAGCAGCGCGCGGTGCGCGTATTCGAGTGCGGTGAGAATGCCCGATACGATCCGCACCGCCTCGCTCGAATCGAGTGGACCCTCCGCAATGATGTCTTTAAGATTTCGGCCATCGACGTATTCCATGACGATGAACGGCACCTGCGTTTCCATGCCGCGGGAGTCGCGCACGGTCTCCTCGCCCGCGTCAAACACGCGCACAATCGTGGGGTGCGCCATCCGCGCCGCCTTCTGTGCTTCCTCTCGGAAAAGCATTCGGAACTTCGGGTCGCTTGCGAGCGACGGCTTGAGCAACTTGATTGCCACTTGCCGTCCCAGTCGGGTGTCGGTGCCGAGGTGAACGTCGGACATCCCGCCTCGACCGAGCAGTGCACCCACCTGGTACCGACCGGCGAGCAGGGGCGTACCGTCTGTCACGTGATTCTCTCTCGGTTGCGGGAAATGGCTCCCCGTAAGTGTACTTGGTGGGTTGTGCTACTC
>DAOMOV010000178.1:1785-4363 GCA_035444505.1 Terrimesophilobacter sp. | reverse complement strand
CGCCACCCGTGCCTGGGGCTCACGGTACCGGCGAGACCAGCACGGGCTGTGGGTGCGCCCGCGCTTCGTCATGCCGGGGGTGGAGCTTCCGGTCATCCGCAACAGTGACCGAACCCGATCCCACGTTGCTCGCCTGCTCGATGACGAGCGTGTCGACGTTGTGCACGTGCAGTCCGAGTTCGGCTTATCCCACGCGGCGATGGATGCGGCAGCCGCCGCAGGAATTCGGGTCGTGCCAACCGTGCACACGTTCTACTGGACCAGCGATGACAACTGGCACGCGTTCCTCGGGCCCCTCGCCCGGTGGCTGCTGCGGCGGCTCACGAAAGCGAAGATCGCGCGCTCACGCCTCGCCGAAAAGCCGGTCGACTCTGTGCTGCGAAACCTCACTCTGGCGACGGCGAAACGCGCTGATGCCGTCGTCTCGCCCTCCGCGCACCAGGCTCGCGATCTTGAAACGGCCGGCGTGTCTGCACCCGTGCATGTCATCCGCAACCCCATTGCCACGGAGGCGACCGCACCTCGACCGCTTGGCGTCCAGAGCCTGCGCGAGCCCCGCTTCCTGTGGGCCGCGCGCTGCGACCTCGTGAAGCGGCCACTCGTCTTCGCGCAGGGCGCGATTGACGCACTTGAGCGAACCGGCGGGGGCTTCAGCGTCGACTTCGTGGGAACGGGTGGGCAGCTGCGCAAGCTGCGAAGGCTCGTGGCGTCGCACCCGCAGTTGCGCGTGCATGGGGCCGTGCCGCACTCACAGCTGCTCGAGTTGGTGGATGCCTCGGTCGCGCTCGTACTGAGTTCTCTCGGCTTCGACAACCAACCCATGACCATCGCGGAGGCGGTGAGTCGCCACCGTGGCGTGCTGTACTGCGACGCGAACCTGCGCGAAGGGCTCACCGAAGCTGGGTACCTCACCCCGACCCCCGACGCGAAGGGTTTCGCGGATGCGCTCGTGAATCTCGTCGAGAACCCGACCGAGTTGACAAGGCTTTCTGCTGGCGCGGCACAGGAGGCCGCAGAGTTCTCGGGCGACGCCTATGTGCGGCGCATCCGCAGCGTCTACAAGCCCACGTAGTTCACTGTGGGCGCGGCTCCTAGCCGACCTTGTGGAGCCAGACGACCTGGTTCTCGTCGGAGGCGTGACGGAACACGTCGAGTTCGTCGTCCCACGCCTGACCGAGGGCGAGGCGCAGTTCGCGGTGCAGCTCGAATGCGTCGGAACCGGCGAGCTCCATGGCGCTGCGGATGCGGTCCTCGGGGATGACGGTGTTGCCGGCGGTGTCGATCTGGGCGTAGTAGATGCCGAGGTCGGGGGTATGCATCCAGCGGCCGCCGTCGCTTCCCTGGCTGGCGTCTTCGGTCACTTCGTAGCGGAGGTGCTCCCAGCCGCGCAGGGCGGAGGCGAGGGCCGCCCCGGTGCCCTGGGTGCCTTCCCAGTAGAACTCGGCACGCATGGTGCTCTTGAGCACGGGCTGGGGCGACCAGTTGAAGCTGACGGCGCGATCCAGCGCGCGACCAGCCGCCCACTCGACGTGGGGGCACAGCGCTTTCGGGGACGAGTGAATGTAGATCACTCCCCGTGCGGGTACTGCAACCACTGTTCTCTCCGTTCCGTCAAGGTGCGACTTCCCCATCGACCTTGCGAACGGTTGTGGTGCGTATGAAGTTCTGGTTCAAGTATCCGGCAGTTGGTGCGAAATGACAAGCGTGTGGTTCGGGCGCGCCGCCATGGACGAAACGCCGCTACGGGCGGGGGTCGGAGCCGAAGACGTGCTTCGCGATCGCTTGCACTTCGCGGTCGAGATTCTCGATCTTCTTTTCCAGCGCGTCAAATCGCGCATCCTGCATCGCGAATCGAATCTCCATTGTCTCGCGCAGCGAGTCGCGCATGATCATGAGGTTGCGGTTGAAGCTCGCCGTCTGCCAGCCCAGCATGCCGAAGATCGCGGTCGCGAAGATGCCCATCAGCACCCACACCTGTGGCTCCGTCAACTACCGCAAAACCTAGAGCATCGCGGCGACCGCGCGACCCGCAACCGGGGCCAGCAGTGGATAACTACGGCCTGTGGAAAACCTATGGTGGTTGCCGCCCGGCGACTACTTCGCCTCCGAGTACCGGTCGACAATCGCCACACTCAGCGGAAACTCCACCCCAGAGTCACGGAACAGCAGCGCACCCGCACTCGCCGCCGCCTCGCTCACCAGAAAGAATGCCAGATGTGGTGAGTCATCACGCCAGCCGCCAAGCTCGAACAGGGACTGGCGGGTCAGGGCCATCCAGCTCATCGCCCACTCCGCCGCCGTGCCCTGCACCACGAAGTTACGGGTGAAACGGCCCCACGCCTTCGCCGACTGACGCGCGCGCGTCGTATGCGCATCCGTCGCCCCCTCATTCGATGCCCTCGCCTGTGTCTCGAGCCACTTCTCGTCTGGCCGCGGCGACGACCGCCCCAACCACGTGCTCACCACACCGCCCGCCTCACCCGTGCGCGCCGCCGCCTCAACGAGACCAATCGCGCGCGGGAAAGCGCGAGTGAGCGCTGGCATCAACCGGCCACTGTCTCCCGTCGTCGCGCCATAC
>DAOMOV010000178.1:467-1775 GCA_035444505.1 Terrimesophilobacter sp. | reverse complement strand
GGCACCCAGCATCGCCACCTTCGCCTGATCGCGCGTCGCCACCGCACCCCGCTCCACGATCGCGTCATACATGTCACGCGCCCGGCCCGCGTGCGCCATCGCCGCATCACCCGACATCGCGGCGAGGATGCGAGGCTCAAGCTGAGAGGCATCGGCAACGACAAGTTTCCAGCCGGGGTCGGCTACTACCGCCGCTCTGACGGCTTTTGGAAGCTGCATCGCGCCACCACCGCCCTTGCTCGCCCAGCGGCCCGTCACCACGCCACCGACGACGTAGTCAGCGCGGAACCGGCCGTCGCGCACGTTCTCGTCGAGCCAGTGCCACCCGTTCGCGCTCAGCAGCCGCGCGAGCGCCTTGTACTCGAGCAGGGGTGCGATGACGGGGTGCTTCTTGTCGTACAGCTCCCACTTCGCCGTCGACTTCACATCAAGGCCCGCGCGACGAAGGGCCTTGAGCAGCTCCACCGGCGAGTCGGGATTCAGCGCTGGTGCGTCGAGCGCGTCACGCACGGCGCCGGCGAGCACCGCGAGCTTCTGTGGCCGGTCCCCCGCCGCGGGGCGCGGGCCCAGCGTCTCGGTCAAGAGTTGGTTGTGAATGTCCGCACGCCACGGCAGCCCCCGGTGGCGCATCTCTGCCGCGACCAGCGCACCCGCCGACTCCGCGGCGAGAAGCAGTGTGAGGCGGGCATCCGTCGTCGCCGCTCTCTGTCGATGCACCTCAGCTATCGGGTCAGGTTCGCGCCTCGTCTCGAGCGCGAAAAGACCATCGTCGGTGGTGGGGGCGGCAAGCTCATCCCACTCATCGCGGCCCGCCCGCGCGAGTTCACTCGCCGCGCTCAGTTCGGAGTGGCGCAGGATGCTGTGGCTGAGCCGCAGGTCGACGCACCTCTCGACACGCACGCCCGCGTCAAGAAGCCGGGGATACCAGCGTTCGGTGTCGTCCCACACCCAGCGGGGGCGGTCGCGTTCACGGAGCGCCACCTCGGCCGCGAGCCCCGGTCTGGTGACGCGATGCACTAGGCCAGTGGGCGCACCATCGTCACCGATTTCGGTGATGCTGACGGCGTCGCGAATACGCGAGAGTACGAGGAGCACGATCCCAGTCTGCCGTCAACGACCGACGCGACCCGACCCGACCCCTAGTGCAGGAGTGAGCCGTCTTTGGCGAGCACGTTCTTCTCGCCCGCTTCGATGGGCACCGCGAATCGGTTCTGCTTCGGCGGCATGGGGCAGTTGAAGGCGTACGAGAACGCGCACGGGGGCAACACCGCGTGGTTGAAGTCGAGCGTGACGTTGCCGTCGGCATCC
>DAOMOV010000178.1:0-457 GCA_035444505.1 Terrimesophilobacter sp. | reverse complement strand
AGAGGAACCGCCCCACGGAGTAAGTGGTGTCGCCGCTTGTGGTGTCGGAGAAGACGAGCTGCAGGGCGCGGCCCGACTGGATGGCGGCCAGCGTGTAGTCGATGCCGTCTTTCGTGAAGGCGATCTCTCCGGGCAGGTCGAGCTCACGGGCGTCGTCGTCTTTGACGTGCTCGAACGGCACAGTGGCCCCGGGGGTGGGGGTGAACCGTGCGGCGACAACCCAGTCGGGGTTGTGGTCGAAAGCGTCGATGCCGCCGAAGTTGGCGATCGCCTCAGACTCGGCGTCCCACACTCTCAGGGCGTACCCGGCGGGACCGGCGATCCCGAAACCCTGCCTGGTGTCGCTGAACACGACCGTTCCGGGCTCGTCGGAGTCCTTGCCGGCGACCACCACCTCACCATCGACGAGTTCACCGTTCACGCGGATGCCATCGTCGGCGCGCGCGGTCAGTCTCAG
>DAOMOV010000177.1:0-4372 GCA_035444505.1 Terrimesophilobacter sp. | reverse complement strand
CATAGGCGTCACCACCGGCGAGAACGCTCGGCAGCGGGTTCGTCGTCGACAGGTCTATCGTCGGAACGTGAGAGCCCGACTCGGTCACCCCCTCCATGCCGGCGTGAACAGCGCGAGTCTCTAGTCGTGAATCCGGAGCCATCATGCTCCTAGATCAGCAGATTCGGCGCTTGTGCGCAATAATCAGTGCAGAAGGTGCAGCAAAGCGGATGCACAGTGGTGAACCTGCGATCTTAGAGGCTCGCGACCAGTGCCAGCCGCAGAAAGTAGGGAGCAGCCCGTGGACCAGACCGACCGCATCCTGCTGAGTCAGCTGCTCGCCAACGCGCGCTCCACAGGCACCGCGCTCGCCGCAGCCACCGGAACCAGCGAGTCCACCGTCTCCGCCCGTGTGCGTTCACTGCAATCACGAGGGATCGTGCGCGGCTACCACGCCGACCTCGACCTCGATGCCCTCGGTGTCACCGTTCAGGCTTTCATTGCCGTGCGCTTCGTCACCATCACCCGCGAAGACATCGAGCAGTTCCGCGAAGAGGCCCCAGCGTGGGACGGCGTCATCGGCGTCTACAACGTCTCGGGCGCCAACGACTTCCTCCTCCATGTCGCCGCCCGCGACTCCAGGGAGCTGCGCGACTTCGTCATCGAACACCTCGCTGAGCATCCTGCCGTCGCCCACACCGAGACAAACCTCATCTTCGACCACACCCCCGGTCGCGGCATCCACCACTTCCTGACCGACCCCCTCTAGACAGCCCTCAGACCTTGTCTCGCCAATCCACCACGTCCACCGGCAGCGTCAGAGCCTCCGTCGCCGGATTGAACACCGCCGCCTCATCGCGGCGGTGCCGCAGCTCCGTGTCGATGAACGAGGTCATCGCCTCGGCCAGCGGAACATCACGCTCCTGCTCCCGTGACAACTGCCACCGGTGATCCAGCAGAAGATGGAACGCCTCCGCCGGCTCCAGCTTGCCCTGCAGCTCCCGCGGAATCGACCGCACCACCGGCTCGAACACCCCCGTCAACCACTCGTGGGCCACCTGCTCCTCATCGAGCCCGTCCGCGTGCCGCGTGGCGGAGAACGAGTCCAGATCATTCAGCAAGCGGCGCGCCTGATTCTCCCCAGCATCGAGCCCCGTCAACCGCAGCAGGCGCCGCTGATGATGCCCCGCATCCACCACCTTCGGCTGGATGCGCACCTGGGTGCCGTCGGCATCCGTGACGATCTCCAGCTCCTCGACATCGAAGCCGAGCTGGTTGAGTCGCTCCACCCGGCTCGCGATGCGCCACCGCTCGTTCGCGGCGAACGATTCCGAGCCGGTGAGTTCGTCCCACAGGGTGCGGTAGGCGGCAACAATGCCGTCGCTCGCCTCAACGGGGTCAGTGTCCTCGTCGAGTTTGCCGCCCGCGGCGAGATCGAGCAGCTCTCCCGCGATATTGACGCGGGCGATCTCGAGGTCGTCCTCGCGCTGACCATCCGACAGTGACGGGTACAGCTTGCCAGTCTCCGCGTCGACCAGATACGCGGCAAACGCGCCCGCGTCGCGCCGAAACAGCGTGTTCGAGAGCGACACGTCACCCCAGTAGAACCCCACCATGTGCAGGCGCACGAGCAGCACCGCGAGGTCGTAGACGAGCCGCATCGCCGTGTCGGGCCGCAGGTTCTGGGAGTACAGCGCGCGGTACGGGAGCGAGAACTTGAGGTGCTTCGTCACGAGTGCCGATGCCAGCTCCTCGCCGTCGTCAGCACGACGATTGCTGATGACGGCGAGTGGTTTCACGCACGGCACATCGAGTCTGCGCAGCGCCCGCAGCAGGTCGTACTCGCGGGTCGCGAGGTCGGTCGTGGTCTCCTTCACGGCGACGACTCCACCGCTGAGGTTGACGAACCGCACAACGTGCCGCGAAATGCCCTTCGGCAGTGCGGCGATGACATCGGCGGGCCACTCCTCGATCGGCAGCTGCCACGGCAGATCGAGGAGCGCCGGGTCGACCGTCGCCGACTTTATGTTGAGCGACGCCACAGCGAACCGGTGTACAGCGGCGAGCGGATGCCGCTAGCTGCCCACGGCGACGCGGTCGCCCAGCCGCACGCCCGTCGTCGCGTCGAAGACGTGCAGGTGGTTCTGCTCGGGCAGGATGTGCACGGTCTCACCCGCCATCGGGTGGTTGCGGCCGTCAACACGGGCGACAATCTCGACGCGGCTGCCGGAGACAGTGGCGTGACCGTACAGGTACCCGTCGGCGCCGAGCTCCTCGACGAGGTCGACGTCGACCGGAAGGCCCTCGCCCGTGGTCGAGACGACGACATCCTCGGGGCGCACGCCGATCGTTGCTTTCGTTCCGGTCGCGGCCGCGATGGTGTCGCGCGGCACGGGCACGATGGCGGTGCCGAAGTTGACGCCCTTCTCGCTGACATCCGCGTCGAAGAGGTTCATCGCGGGGGACCCGATGAAGCCGGCGACGAACACGTTGTCGGGCTTCTCGTACAGGTCGCGGGGGCTTCCCACCTGCTGCAGCTTGCCGTCGCGCAGCACCGCGATCCGGTCGCCCATGGTGAGGGCCTCGATCTGGTCGTGCGTGACGTACACGGTCGTAACACCCAGGCGGCGCTGAAGCGAGGAGATCTGGGTGCGGGTCTGCACGCGCAGCTTCGCGTCCAGGTTGGAGAGCGGCTCGTCCATGAGGAACACCTGCGGCTGGCGCACGATCGCGCGACCCATGGCGACGCGCTGACGCTGACCGCCCGAGAGCGCCTTGGGCTTGCGGGCGAGGTAGTCCTCGAGGTCGAGCAGCTTCGCCGCCTCCAGCACGCGCTCGGCGCGCTCCTCCTTCGGCACGCCCGCGATCTTCAGGGCGAAGCCCATGTTCTCCGCGACCGACATGTGCGGGTAGAGGGCGTAGTTCTGGAACACCATCGCGATGTCGCGGTCCTTCGGGGGCACGTCGGTGACATCGCGGTCACCGATCAGGATGCGACCCGAGTTGATCTCCTCAAGCCCTGCGAGCATGCGCAGCGCCGTCGATTTGCCGCTGCCCGAGGGCCCCACCATGACGAGAAACTCGCCATCGCCGACCTCAAGGTTGAGAGATTCCACCGCCGCGGTGGTTGAGCCGGGGTAGACGCGGCTCGCGTTGTCGAACGTGACTGTAGCCATTTTCTGCTCCTTCACCGGCAGGTACGTGCCGGACGATCCGTAGTGAATGGATGCTTCTCACGACGCTGAGCGCCGCCTCGCCATTATGACACCCACCCGTGGGAACCAGTCAACCTTCAGAATGTGACTCGGTAGGCTGTACCGGGCATTGCATGCAGAGCGAGGAACGATGAGCAAGCGAGGACGCCGCGCCCAGCGCGGACCGGAGGACCACCGTCGCGCCGTCGATCCCGTCCGCCACGACGAGCGCCGAGCCCACGCCCGCGAGAAGGCACGCACCCTGCGCGAAGAGAGCAGGAAGAAGGAGCGGCGCAACCGCACCCTCATCTACGGGGGCCTCACGCTCATCGTTCTCCTCGGTGTCACGGCCGTGGTTTTCGTGCTCTTGACCGCTCCACGACCGTCCAAGGATGGCCCCGCCAATATGCTCAGCGACGGCATTAAGATCGGCGTCAACTTCGAAGCCCAGCAGACCCCCGGACTGGGACCCAGCGAGACCCCGGTCCCTTCAACACCTAACGCCGATGACGTGCTCGACATCCGCATCTGGGTCGACTACCTGTGCCCCCTCTGCGGCGGGTTCGAGAAAGCCAACGAACCGTACCTTAAATCACTCCTCAACGAGGGGGCTGCGACGATCGAGATCCACCCCGTCGCCATCCTCGACCGGCTCTCCGCGGGTACCCAGTATTCGACGCGCGCAGCGAACGCGGCCGCGTGCGTCGCGAACTACTCGCCCAACGAATTCTTCAGCTTCAACTCGCTCATGCTCGAACACCAGCCCGCGCCCGAGGGCCCGGGGCTCGGCGACGCTGCGATGATTGAGATCGCCCGCACCGCCGGGGTGGAGAAGGCCAGCCGCATCGCCACGTGCATCGAAAACCAGGAGTTCAAGATCTGGGTGGAGCAGGCCACGAAGCGATCCCAGACGCAGCCCGTACCCGGTACCGATCTCGACAAGATCCCCGGCACGCCCACGATCATCGTCAACGGACAGGTCTACAACTACACGCTCGATGAAGACAGCCGCGAATTCAAGCCGCTCGAATTTCAGGCTTTCGTCAACGACGTTCTCGGGTTGCAGTTCAGCAAATCCGTGCAGCCGTCGCCGTCGACCACGCTCCCCTGACGCGCACCTGTGCACCGCACGCACTCGACGACCCGCGTGTGGTCGTGCAACAACCGCTCGAGCCCCCTGTCGGATTTGAACCGACGAC
>DAOMOV010000176.1:0-4373 GCA_035444505.1 Terrimesophilobacter sp. | reverse complement strand
TACACGGAATGACACGGATGTCATTACCCCACATGTTGTGTTTTCGGCGTGTCGCGCGCGCTGGAGCTAAAAGCGAAAGCCATTTCTGGCTTTCGCGCGGCGCCAGTGCCGACGCCCGTCCCGGGCGGCGGTCTGACGGGTAGCACCCTCGTTCTACCCCGCAAGGCTCTGTAGCTCAGTTGGTAGAGCGTTCGACTGAAAATCGAAAGGTCACCGGATCGACGCCGGTCGGAGCCACCAGCAAAACCCCTGATCAGTCGGTGTTTTCGGCGCGAGGTCACCCCCTCCCGATTGACTCTTCGATTTCGTGGCCCAGAAGCCGCTCAGTGCGGTTGTTGCCCGTTTCGCGGCATCGTTTCGCGTGTCGGAGTAGAGCTGCGTCACCGCAAGCGACGAGTGCCCGAGAACGGCTTGAACGTCGGGAGCCGACAACCCCGCACGAAAGAGCACGTTCGCCGCAGTGTGCCGGAGGTCGTGCCAGCGCAGCCGGTTCTCACCGTCGGGAAACGACTTGATGCCATCGCGGAACGTGTGCCAGCCAGTGGCGCGGCTAAGGTTCTTCGAGTTGATCTTGCCGCCGCGAGGCCCGGGAAACAGGTAGTCGTGTTCGTCCTTGCCCCGCATCGCGTCAACGATGATCGGCACGAGAGGGTCAGCCACCGGCACCGACCGCGAACGGCGGCCCTTGATTGGGTCCGACCACCACTTCACCGTGCAACTCAGTCGGGGCCGCTCGACGCCGATACACGGGTTAGAACTGATCAGGCCGCCCTCTAGCGCGGTGCGACAGATTGCCAAGGGCATGGCGATTGCGTCGATCCGCGGCGAGTGCGAACCCGACCACTCATAGAATACGTTCTCGACGTCAAGGGTTGACGGCGATATCCGTCGCGCACAGCGCGGAAGCCTCTGGAAAGTCCAATCCGCTTGCAGGGCCGAACCCAGCAACGCAACGCATCACACCCATGGGCGCCACGCTATAGCCCTTATCTTCGAGTCCTTTCACAGCTGCCAAGACCGCACTCCAAGCACGGCTGCGGTTAGTGTCTGTCGTTGCCGTTGAGGTTGCGCTCAATGCCTGATCAGTAACCGATTTCACCTGCGCGTAACTATAAACTCCGCCGAGTACAACGCGGGCTCGCTCAATTGGATCAGTCGAGGCACCGCTTGTGTTCCCTCCAGGAGTGGAGCTCCCACCTGTAGAAGACCCATTGGTGACAGCGGGTGACGGGCGGTTATTGGAACCTACGGTAGCGATCAAAGTGATTACCAACGCCGCGACGACTATCCCAAGAAGCACTTGCCAACCCCTGCCGCCATCAGACTTAGGCTGGGTTGTGGAGAATTGCCCGGGAATCATTCCAGCCATGCGCGCGCCTCTCAAAACACAAACTAGTTCTCGCCTATTGGCTATGCGCAAGTTAGCAGTGCGCTCTCGAGATAGCTATCCCCCGATGAGGGGCTGCCGCCTGTTTCGCCCGTTAACGGTCGAAGCACAGGTGCCACTGTCCGATGGGCCACCAACTTAGCGCAGCGCCGAACCACCGGCGCTATAGCGAACGGGGAGGCCACCCGCTCCACGCGCACACGAATCCTAGGCGCAGAATGCACGCAACTCGCGCCCGTATGCATCGATGACCCGGTTGGAGTCGTTGACCTCGTCGGCATCCAGATATGCCACAACCTCTTCGATCTCGCCTTGAGACTGTCGATCGAACTTAACGGGGAAGGTCACGCTGTGCGGCGCTCGGGCATGCTTCGCGGGAAACTCCTCAGCGGGCACCGCACCCGACCTCGGGCCTGCAGGCATATTCACCAACCGACGATCGACTTCCTGCAACACGTGCGATGCAACGTCATTCTCGAGTGGGCGCTGACACAACGCGAATGAACTCACGCCGCAAATCGGCGTCGAGCCGCAAACCTGCCCTAGAAGCGTGCGATATCGACCATCACCCATGGTAGCCGCCACCCTAGTAACAGCGACGGACGTTTCCATGGCTAGAGAACAGAGCTACGGGACTCGCACCTCGCGAGCCGCGTAGCGGTAAAGCACAATAACACCGTCGTCGTGGGTGGTGCTCTCGAGGGAGTCCAACTCGAGCGGATCGACCTCACCATCGAGCAAATGGGTCTCACTCCACCGCTTTGACAGAGAAGCCCGGGGCGCGCTGCCTATGTTTCGTGCGAAGCGATTGGCACTCCCCACGCGTCGGCTCGATTCACATCGCGCTGCCAAGGGTGCCACCGCAGTTCGTGACCGGCGTCGAGCAACGCATTGAGGAACTCACTCGCCTCGTAACCGATCTCGACATTGAGGATACGGGCGGGATCGAACTCGTGGCGTTCACCGGCCGGGATGACCCCGAAGAAGTCGAGTTCCCATGGGACCGCCTCCAACACGAGACGCCCAGAGTCGACGAGTGAACGCCGGAGATCGTCGGCGTCCTGCACTGTCGGAGCCCACACCAGGGTCTCGCGAGGTGAGGTGGTTACGTCCAGAATCATTTGTACATTGTCCCATCCGTGCGGGATTCCATCAGGCTAATAGCCCTCAGCCGCAGCGACACCCGCTTTATGTCAAGCTCTCGGCGTCGCCTACCCGATCCAAACCCCGTGCCCGGTGTCGACGCGCATCCGCAACTCTTGGGACTGCCGAAGGTTTGGTTGACTCTTGAACTGCATCACTTGGTGATACGCGAACACGTAGGGATCAATCGTCGTCCAGTCGGTCGCCCAGCCCGCCTCCCATGCGAACTGGTTGAATGACACGAACTGAACGCGAGTGTTCACGTCTCGGAGCGGGTGCAGCGCCAGCCGAGAACTTTTCGATCTAAGCGGAGTGTCGCAGGTGCGAGCATCCACACAGGCATGGCTGTCGGTGCCCACTGCTTGGATAGGTGGATGACCGATGTACCCGCTCTTCACGCATGGGTCGATGAGTCGACCCGAAGGCGCGCCAGCGGCACAAGCATCTACGTGCTCGCGGCCACCGTCCTCGATGTCGAGCAAGCAGATGACGCCCGCCGGGTGGTGCGGGAACTCCGCCTCCCTAGACTGAGGTTCCTCCACTGGCACGAAGAAAGCCGTGACCGCCGCCTCCAGATCGCCAGCGCTATCGCAGAACTCGACAGTTTGCACACCGTGGTGGTGGGCGCCCCGGTCGATGCGACCAAACCCGAGAAGGCCCGCGCGCTGTGCTTGGTCCGTTTGGCGACAGAGTTGGCCAGCATCCGCGTCGAGCACATGCTCTTCGAGGGACGCACAGCATTACAGAACCGGCGAGACGTAGCGACCATCGCTGAACTACGTTCTCGGAGAGCCATCCCACACCCACTGTCCGTAGACTTCGCGGGCAAGGGCGACGATCCAATGCTGTGGATCGCCGACATCGTTGCCGGTGCAGTCGGCGCATCGCTCACAGGAATCGATCCAGAACCGCTGGATGCCCTCGGCTCTTCCGTCGAGGTAATCCGCATCGACCTGGGTCGCAGAAAACGTTAGGGCCGCGTCCCGTCGTCCGACGGGGAGCAGCGGCCCTATTCACACCCGCAACGCGAGGTTACTAGAGGCGAGTATAGCCGATAGTCGCAGCATGCCGCTTGCGCGAGCTCTTCACTGTTCACGAACTGAGCTACAAGACTCCCGCACCGCGAACCGCATAGCGGTGCAGCACGACACCGTCGTCGTAGGTGGTGTTCTCGAGCAGGTCCAGGTCGAGCTGACCCACGTCACCATCGAACAGCGGGCGACCACTGCCGAGGATGACGGGGTGGATGAAGAGCAGCAGCTCATCGAGGAGTCCCGCCTTGAGTAGCTGCGTGGCCAGGTTCGCCCCGCCGACCCCGATGTCGCCATCCGACTCGGCTTTCAGCGCCGCCAACTGCTCCAGCAGATCATCACCACCGATCACGCGCGTGTTGAAGCCCGGGCTCGACCCCGCACGCGTGCGGGAGACCAGCACCTTCGGGGTCTCCACCCAGATATCCCCGTACTCGCGCAGGTAGTCCGGCAGCGACTCGTCGGTGCGAGCCGCCGGCCAGAACTCCTCCATGACCTCATAGATCATGCGGCCCGAGACATCCATCGACAAGCCCCGCGCGCGGCGATTGAACTCGCGGTGCAGCGACTCACCGATGCGCAACCAGTCGCCGCCGCCATTCTCCTCAGCGTCACGACCGATGAAGAGGTCCAGCGACACATTCATCCAGTACACGAATCGTGCAGACACCGCGAGCCCCTCTACGAGATCGGGTCGAACATGAACACGCGCAGCTCCTGCGAGCAGCGGCAGGATGCGGCGATCTTGCGCGCCCACTCCACGGCGTCCTCACGAGAGGGCAGCTCCAACACCGTGAAACCGCCGTTGAGCG
>DAOMOV010000175.1:0-4392 GCA_035444505.1 Terrimesophilobacter sp. | reverse complement strand
GCCGCACCCACCAAATGGCGTTTCTTGCAGCGCAACAGACTTATCGCCGCTATGAGCGGGGCGACGATCGTGCTCGAGGCGGGCTGGCGCTCCGGCGCGCTCAACACCGCGGGCCACGCCGCCGCGATCGGGCGGCCACTGGGCGCCGTACCCGGCCCGGTGACGAGCGCGGCATCCGCCGGGTGCCACCGCCTCATCCGCGAGTACGACGCAGTGTGCGTCACCACCGCGGCCGAGATGGCAGAACTCGCTCCTCCGTCTGTCATTGAGGAGTTCAGTTCGGAGGCGAGCGTGAGCGGCACCGCGCCGAGTGTCGAAGCGGATGCTGATGGCCACGCCGTGCGCGTGCTCGACGCCCTGAGCGCGCGATCCCCTCGCACCACCGACGACATCGCCAACCGCGCGGGCCTCACGGTCGGTGTCGTGCAGGCCGTACTCGGCCGCCTCGAACTCGACGGAGCCGCGACCTCCCGTGAAACCGGCTGGGTGCGGGCGGCTGCAAGGCTTAGCAATTGAGCCACCTGAGCCCCTCGCACACTGTCGCTATACGCAAGACTTGTAGTAGTTGTTTGTATTCGGGTGTATTACAATGATGTCAGGCAGCTCAGTACGACTCGATCTTGATCTGCTCGACGACAACCAACCCTTCGAGATCGACCGCCAGGTCGCTCACCTGTTCAAGCATCCAAAACTCGGAGTATCTGATGTTCTCGACGTGTGGGAGAGCGCTCCACTGTTCTACCCCGCGAAGCCCCCGGCACACTGGCTCATGGTGGCTGCAGTGAGTGGCCGTGTGCTCGTCGTACCGCTCGCACCGTCACCCAGCAGCCCGAAGAGGTGTCGCCCCATCGGATGCTATGTCGCGTCAATCGAGCTTGCGAAGAGATTTAGAGGCGATCAATGAAAGAGAACATGACCCCCGATGAAGAGCACGCCTACTACGCGGACCCTGAGAATCAGTTTCCGGTCGGCCCGCCAGTTCGCCGACGCAAACCGTTGAGTGATCCGGTACCTGTGCGCTTTCCCGAAGACCTGCTTGTGAGAGTGCGGGATCGTGCCGAGGCTGATGACCGGTCAGTGTCGAGTTGGATCAGGCGCGCGGTCGAACACGAGCTGGAACGAGAGGTGGGCTGAACCGCGGTCGCCACTGGGAACTCAGCGAATGTGGTTCTGGGCTCCACTGGATCATCCCCCGCGGCACCGCTCGCTGAACGCCGACACACCCTAGGCTGGTGACGTGATTCAACTCGGCCAGCACCCTGCACCCAGTCACGTCATCGCGCACATCAGCGACACCCACTTTCTGGGCGGCAAGAGGGCCCTCTACGGCAGCATCGACACCGACAGCAACCTCACGCGAGCCCTCACCCAGCTTGCCGACGGCGGACTCGGTGTCGAAGCCATCGTCTTCACTGGAGACCTCGCCGACCTGGGCGAGCCCGATGCCTACACACGCCTACGCGACACGGTCGAGCCCGTCGCCGAACAACTCGGCGCACAGATCATCTGGGTCATGGGCAATCACGACGAACGCGCGCCCTACGCTCAGCAGCTCTTCGACGAAACACCCACAGACAGACCCCAAGACCGCGTCTACGACGTCGGCGGCCTGCGCATCATCGCACTCGACAGCACCGTCCCCGGCTATCACCACGGCGACCTCACCACCGAGCAACTCGACTGGCTGAAAGACGAACTCACCACCCCCGCTCCCCACGGCACCCTGCTCGCCCTCCACCACCCACCCATCCCCACACCACTCCTCGAAGCCATGGGGATGCTCGAGCTCCAGGACCAGCAGCGACTCGAAGACATTGTGCGCGGCACCGACGTGCGCGCCGTCCTCGGTGGACACCTCCACTACTCCACCCACAGCACCATGGGCGGCATTCCCGTCTCCGTGGCCGCCGCCACCTGCTACACCCTCGACCTCACCGCACCCGACACCCTCCTTGCCGGCGTCGACTTCGGTCAGTCCGTCAACCTCATCCACACCTACCCCGACCGGATCGTCCACTCTGTCGTCCCCGTCGGCGACGCCCCACTGGTCTTCTCGCAACCCGCCGCGGCGTGGGCGCAGATCGAAGCGATGACGCCGGAGCAGCGCCACGAGATGTTCTCGGCCAAAGATTCGCCCTTCAACCGTCGCGACGCCGAAAACAGCGCCACCGGCGAATAACCGCCCCAAGCAGCCGCGCATGCGCCACCATGGAAGCGTGAAACTCGCCCGCGCCATCGACGACTACGTCACCCAGCTCGGGCCCACCGGTGGGCTCAGCGACGCCACCGTGCGCTCCTACCGCACCGACCTCGCCTCGCTCGACGCGTTTGCTGCCACCAATGGCATCCACACCACCGAAGCGCTCGACCTCGAACTCCTCCGTGCCTGGCAGTGGGACGCCGCCGAACGCCGCGCCGCCCCCGCCACACTCGCCCGCCGTTCCTCTACGGCGAAGGGATTCACCCGCTGGCTCGCCCACCACGGTCACACCGCGACCGACGTGGGCGCGCGACTGCGGGCGCCCAAAGCGACCAATGCTCTGCCGCGAGTGCTCACCCGCGCCCAACTCGACGTCATCTTCGATCAGCTCACAGCGCTCGCCGACACGGGCGACCCCGTTGCCCTCCGAGACCACGCCATCATCGAACTCCTCTACGCCTCCGCCCTCCGTGTCAGCGAACTCATCGGCATCACGCTGCCCGACCTCGACTTCAGTCGACTCACCGTCCGAGTCACGGGCAAAGGCAGCAAGGAGCGCGTCGTTCCCTTCGGAGCCCCCGCCCGCAAAGCGCTCCATCGCTACCTCGGCTCTGCACGCGGTGAGCTCGCACGTCGACGAGCCGACACTGCCGCACACGCCGTCACTGACGCACTATTCCTCGGTGCCCGCGGTGCGCCGATCAACGAGCGCACCGTCTACGAACTCGTCGCCCGACTCCTGAGTGACCTGCCGGGCTCGGGGCCATCCGGGCCGCACACCCTTCGCCACTCGGCGGCAACCCACCTCCTCGACGGCGGTGCCGACCTGCGCGCAGTGCAAGAACTGCTCGGGCACGCGAGCCTCGGCACCACCCAGCTCTACACGCACGTCTCCTCCGAGCGGCTTCGCGACAGCTACCGCACCGCTCACCCCCGCGCCTGATCAGTCGAGGGCTCGCGTCGGCAGCAGCACCGACCGAGGAATTCCGCCGAGAAACAGCAGGGGAGACACGTACTCGCCAAACCGACGAGCGCCGAAGTGCAGGCAGGCGCGCGGGCAATGACCGCCCTCCAGCACGCCAATGAGCTGACCACGAGTGACGCGATCACCCTCCGCCACGATCGATGTCACCGGTTCAAAGCTTGAGATGAGTCCGCCCGGATGCCGCACCGACACCACAGGACGGTCAACGACCCAGCCCGCAAAGTGCACGACACCGTCTGCAGGCGCCACCACAGGCTGGTCCGCCACCCCCGCAATGTCGATGCCTCGGTGCCCGCTCGCGTACGGCGAGGCCGGTGCGATGAAAGGCCGCACGACTGCGTGGGGAGCCGCCAACGGCCACTCCCACAGAGGCGTGAGCGCGGCAGTCGACGCCGAACCGCCGGCGACCAGCACCGCGGATATCCCCATGGCGACGGCGATGAGTCGCGCCAGGGCGGGTGCTGATCGGTGTGGCACACTCCTAGAGTCTCCCGCCGCATCCGGGCACACGCGGTCAGCACGAGCCACCGGTGGAAACGTGCGAGGCAGATCCGACTGTGGAGGAGTACCGACCGCTCCTCCCGTGCGCGCATGCCCAGCGGCAACTGGTACGATAGACGACGCATCCTGAGCATTGAGGATGACTACGCGTGCCCCTCGAGCGACCTTGACGGTTGCGGGCAGCACCCCCACCAGTCCCACTGACGTGGGCGGGAGTGTGTCGGGCACTAGGTTTCGCGGCCAACCGGTCGCGAGAGAGAACTGAACGGTGCGATTCACGCACCAGAAACGGAGACGGCCGTGGCCGTTGTCACCATCCGCCAGCTGCTCGACAGCGGCGTTCACTTCGGGCACCAGACCCGCCGCTGGAACCCCAAGATGAATCGGTTCATCCTCACCGAGCGCGCGGGCAGCCACATCATCGACCTGCAGCAGTCGCTGTCGTACATCGACCGCGCCTACGACTACGTGAAGGACACCGTCGCTCACGGCGGCACGATCCTGTTCGTCGGCACGAAGAAGCAGGCGCAGGCCGCTGTCGCCGAGCAGGCGCAGCGCGTCGGCCAACCCTTCGTCAACCAGCGCTGGCTGGGGGGCCTGCTCACGAACTTCCAGACGGTCTCGAAGCGTCTTGCGCGCATGAAGGAGCTCGAGGAGATCGACTTCGACGACACCACGAAGGGTTTCACGAAGAAGGAACTCCTCA
>DAOMOV010000174.1:0-4407 GCA_035444505.1 Terrimesophilobacter sp. | reverse complement strand
GCGCGGGTCATGCTCGCCCTGCTCAACGGGAACACCCCAGCCGAGGCCACCACTCTCATCGAACCGCACCTGCCCTCCAGCGGGTTCCATCTGCTCGCCTTCGGCTCGGTCGAGGGGATACGCATCGCGCGGGCCGTCGCTCTCCTCGACCTGCCCGTGATCGTCGGTCAGGGTCGAACCAGTCACCTCGCCCTCGTGCCCAGTGATGCGGTGCCCCAGATGCGTGAACTCGTCGCCTCACTGGAAGTTCGCGTGGGGGTGTCCTCCGTCTTCACCGACCTCGCCGACGTGCGTGTTGCCAGCCAGGAGGCCGCCAAGGTGTTCGAAGCGAACCAGCACGGGCAACCCCGCTGGATCGACTTCGAAGGCACCACCGTGTCCGTGCTCGCACGGTCACTGCGCGAGGCCACCGAGATCGTCGCGGGAACTCTCGGGCATCTCGCCGACGACGCTCCCGCAATGGCGAAGCTCCGCGACACGCTCTTCGCCTACCTGCGCAATGACCGCCGCTGGCAGGAGAGCGCGACAGAACTCGGCATCCACCGACAGACGCTCTCGTACCGCCTCAACCGCATCGAGGAGGAGACGGGGCTCAAGCTCGCGCGCTCCTCTGATCTCGCCGCGCTGTGGATCGCCTATCAGGCGTGGGAGGCAACCCACCCCCGCTGACGTGCGGGGGTGGGTTGATGCTCAGTCGGCTGAGCGATATGCCTCATCGTCGCTGTAGGGGAACCACCAGAAGTCCTGCTCAGATGCGGCTGGGTCGACCATGACGAGCTTCGGGTGACGGAAGGTGTCAAGACCCTCTGCGCCCAGTTGCCGGCCGATCCCTGACAGCTTGCGACCGCCGAAGGGGCCAGCGTCGTTGTCGAGCAGCGGTGCGTTGACCCATACCATTCCGGTTACGATCTCCCGCTGCGCCCGGTCGATCTCGACGATGTCGGTCGAGTAGAGGGTCGCGCCGAGGCCGAACGGCGAGCGGTTGGTGAGCTCCAGCGCCTCGTCGAAGGTCGACACCTTGTAGATGGGTGCGATCGGGCCGAACACCTCCTGCGTGTAGAGGTCCATGGTGTCGTTGCAGTTGTCGATCACGGTCGGCTGGAAGAAGAAGCCCTCAGCGAGCTCCTCCGGCAGCTCGGGTCGCGAACCACCGGTCACGAGACGTGCTCCCTGTTCGAGAGCGCGAGCAAGAACCGCCTCGACGCGATCGCGCTCACGAGAGTTCTCCATCGGTCCGATGTCGACCCGGTCGAGCCCGTGGCCGATGCGCAGCCTGCCCACCTCAGCGACGAAGGCCTCGAGGAACCCGTCGTAGACATCCGCGTGCACGAGAATCTTCTCCGCCGAGGTGCACACCTGACCGCAGTTGAGGAACGCCGCGAACGCCGCCGCCCGCGCCGCCGTCTTCACAGGCGCCGACGGCATCACGATGAACGCGTCGCTGCCGGATGCCTCGATGAGGTAGGGCTTGAACGTCTGGGCACAGGCTTGGGCCACGGCTTGACCCGTCGGCACGCTGCCGGTGAAGGCGACCATGTGGGTGTCCTTGTGTCCCACCAATTGCTTGGCGGGGTCTGCCCCACCGGGAATGCACTGCACGAGGCCCTGGCCGAGTCGCTCCAGCAGTTCGATGAACGCGAGAGTGGTCAGCGTCGCATTCTCCGAGGGCTTGACAATGACCGAGTTGCCTGCGGCGAGCGCCGCTGCTGCCGACCACATGAGCAGCAGCACGGGGAAGTTGGCGGGGAGCACGATGACGACTGCGCCCATGGGCTCCTTGAGCGTGTAGTGCATCTGGCCGACCACGGTCGTGCCGTGGA
This sequence comes from Terrimesophilobacter sp., assembly GCA_035444505.1. GTDB lineage: Bacteria > Actinomycetota > Actinomycetes > Actinomycetales > Microbacteriaceae > Terrimesophilobacter. The sequence goes on along the minus strand of DAOMOV010000174.1, from coordinate 2,587 downwards.
TGGAGCCGATCGAGTGCCGACCGACCTCCGCGTAGTAGTCGACGGCGGATGCCGACCAGTCCAGCTCATCCATGCACTCCTTGAACGGCTTGCCGGTCTCGAGGGTCATCAGTTCGCTGATGAGCGGTGCCGTGGCTCTCATCTCGTGGGCGAGCTCGTGCAGAAGCTCCGCCCGCTCGAGCGGGGTTCGGGCGTCCCAGGTCTTCTGGGCGGCGTTCGCTCCGGCGATGGCTGCTTCGATCTCTGCCGCGGTGGGTTCGACGTAGGCTCCTAGGTGCTGCCCGGTGGCGGGATCGGCCACGTCGACGCGGCGCGCTCCTGCCGAGGTGCTGAGGCCGTCGGGGCCGATGTAGGCGTCGGACACCCGGGCGAGGGTCTCCAGTGCGCGGTCGGATGCTCGGGTGCTGCGCCCAATTTCGACTGTTGACGTCAACGTCATCACTCCTTAACTGGTGGGGAAGCTGTGCGTCATGATGACGACTTAGGCACCACGGTAGGCGGGCGCCCGGCAGGGGTGAATTGTTGCCGAGTACCAACAGGGGCAGTGATACGTACTGGCGAATGATGCACGACGGTGTCGCATCGGCGCGGATGTCTCTCATACTGCGGCACAGTCGAAGCGGGCGTGTTCGGATAACTGAATAGTTCCCCCGGGGTGGTGGGCGCTCAATACTGTGAACCGCTGGACCCATGTGAAGCGGTCCGTCCGCCCCTGCGTCAAAGGAGACACAAGATGACCACCACTACAGACAGCGGTCGCCCCGAAACGGGTGTCATCGCTCGGGTCGAGACTCGATCCATCGACTATGTGCCCCTGCGAGAGCGCAAGGGCCGCATGCTCGACCAATCCACGGTCTGGTTCGCGGGCAGCGCCCAGCTGCTCACGATCGCCACCGGGACCATCGGCATCGCCCTCGGCCTCAACCTCGCCTGGACCCTCATCGGTCTCGCACTCGGCACCATCCTCGGCACCATCCCCGTGTCGGCCCACGCCACACAGGGGCCACACCTCGGGCTGCCGCAGATGGTGCAGTCCCGGCCCCAGTTCGGCCGCTACGGCGCCCTCTTCATCTGGGCGATGGCGATCGTCGTCTACTGGGGCTACGTCGTGCTCGGCGGAAACCTCATCGGCACGACGACCGAAGGCATGGGCTGGGGGGCCGCTGCGCCGTGGGCGGTCATCGTCTGCCTCCTCGCGCTCGTGCTCGCCATCTTCGGCTACCACTGGCTGCACGCCGCACAGCGCTACATCAGCTACGGCCTCGTTGTCGTCATCCTCATCTACGTCATCGGCCTCGGCGTGCTCGGCCAGGTGCCTGCGGAGTTCTTCAACCTTGTCGGAACCTTCCAGGTCGGCCCGTTCATGGCGGTGCTCACGGCGGCCGCCGCGTACCAGCTGACCTGGGCGTTCTTCGTCTCGGACTACTCGCGCTACATGCCGAAGGACACCAAGCGCGGCGTCATCGTGTGGACCACCTCCGGCGGCCTGTTCCTCGGCCTGTTCTCGTTCATGGCGATCGGTGCCGTTGCGGCATCGCTGTTGCCTTCGCTCATCGAGAGCAACCCCGCACTCGCCGACCAGCTCGCGGGAGACGCCACCGGCTTCGCCGTGAGCCTTGTTGTCACCGGCCAACTCGTATTCGCGGGCCTCGGCGAGCTCGTACTCATCTTCGGTGGGCTCGGCCTCATCGGCCTCATGGCGATGTGCGTCTACGGTGGTTCGCTCACCCTGATCACCGCTCTCGACAGCATCCGCCCGGTGCAGGCGACGCGGCGCATCCGGGTCATCACGATCCTCATCGTCGGTGTCACCGGGGCGATCGCGGCGGCACTCGTTCCCACCGACTTCCTCTACAACAACCTGTACACGGTGCTCATCGTGCTCGCCTACCTCATGGGCCCGTGGACCGCGGTGAACCTCACCGACTTCTTCTTCGTTCGCAAGGGCGTGTACTCGGTGACCGAGATGTTCAAGCGCGACGGGATGTACGGGTTCTGGAGCTGGCGCGGAATCGTCTCCTACCTCGCGGCCGTGGTGGCGATGATCCCGTTCATGTACATCCCGGGAATGTTCGAGGGACCCATCTTCACCGCGCTCGGCGGCGTCGACCTGGCGTTCTTCGTGGGAATCCCCGTCGGCGGTGTCGTGTACTGGCTCGTGAGCCGCAACATCGACCTCGTCGCGGAGCGCGAACTCATCGCCAAAGCCGATAAGGACATCGACGCGATCGGCAAGCCCATCGAATAGCGGTTGGGAGACGCGCCCTAGGACACGGGGCCGACCGGTTCCGCCCGCACCCGCGGCGGCGACCGGTCGGCCCTTCGCGCATCGGCGTGCTGCCTCAACGAAGAGCCGGACGGCGCAACGAGCGGGGTCGGCATCCGCCGCTCATGCCAGGTCGCGAAGGCGCGCCGCGATACTGTTGTCCTCCCCCGCGCGGCGCTCGTAGGTGACGGCGATGATGAGGAGAACGGCACCGACGACGGCGAGCGTGATCCACCACGGCATCGACTCGATGCCTTGGCCGATCTGCACCAGGAAGACGAAGAAGTTCTCGACGGGCAGCACGATGATTCCCATGAGGAA
>DAOMOV010000173.1:0-4413 GCA_035444505.1 Terrimesophilobacter sp. | reverse complement strand
GGGTGGCGCGCACGGCCACGCACAGGTTGGTCTTGCCGCTCTTGCAGAACAGGCACTCGCCGCACTCGGCGGTGTAGAGCGGGATCACGTGGTCGCCCGGCTTGACGCTGGTCACGCCTTCGCCCACTTCAACCACGATGCCCGCGCCCTCGTGGCCGAGCACGACGGGGAACAGGCCTTCCGGATCGTCGCCGGAGAGCGTGAAGGCGTCGGTGTGGCAGACGCCGGTGTGGGTGATGCGGACCAGCACTTCGCCCTTGCGCGGCGGCGCGACGTCGATCTCGACGATCTTGAGGGGTTCGCCTGCGGCGAAAGCGACGGCGGCGCGGGATTTCATGGGCTTTTCCTTGCGTGCGAGGGGCGGGGTCATTTGAGGTAGGAGCGGACCAGCGAGCTGACTTCATCGATGGCGCGGGCGAGGCAAGCGAACCCGTCACGATCGAGCACCCATAACCCCCTGAACAAGACTGACGGGCCGCCACCACATCACTGTGGCGACGGCCCGTCAACTGTGCTGAGGTCGGGTCTACTTCTTGTTCAAGACGTAGACGATGCCGGTGAGCGCAACCACCACGGGGAAGAGGTACGCGAGGACCATCATCACGTCACCACCCATGGCGAGCACGCCAAACGCCCCGAGGAAGTACACGATCGCGACAATCGCGACAGCGAACATCATCCACTTGGCGAGGCCGCGAGCGACACCCTTCTGCATGATGATGACCGCTGCGATGAGCGAGCCGAGACCGACGAGCACCAGCACAAGCCAGCCAAGCCAGTCGCCACCAACCTCGAATACGGGCAGTAGCCCCCAGGCGAGGAAGCCGATGGCCGCTGCCCAGAGTCCGACCTTGCCCATCATGTTGTTGCCGACGGCACCGTTGGAACCGGTCTGGCCCCATGCGACGAGGAATAGACCGATCGCCACGACCACAACGCCGATGACGGTCACCCAGCGGCCAACATCGGGCATGCCAGCGACTCCCGAGAGAATCACTCCAACAAGCCAAAGAAGACCACCGACAAGCAGACCGCCACCGCCGTAGAGGCGCCAGTTAGCTGTGTCCTTGTCCACTGTTGTCATTGCACTACCTTTCGTCTGCTCAGAGACTCACAGGGCCACAGTGGCCCATCGCCATCATTGTGGCAGTGGTATCGACGCGAGTAAACGGCAAAACACTACTTTCTGTGAAAAGACTGTGAACGGTGGATATTGTCAGGTAACTCTGCGGTAACCGAAAAGTCGCCGCGGATGACTACAATTTCGCTACGCGGACACCACCGCGCGCCGATGAGAAGGAGCACACCATCAGCACCACACGTGCCCGCGTCAGCAAGGCTGCTCTGGCGAGCCTGATCGGGGTGAGCGCCGCCCTCGCCCTCCCCACCGCCGCCCACGCCACCGATCCCGTACCCCTCGAAGGTGCTTACGTCGTCGACTACGTCGGTGTCATCGGAAACCAATCCGATGCCGTCATGGGCTCCCTCGATTCGCTCGCCGATGCTGGAATCAACCTCTTCGTTGTCGTCGTCGATCGCTTCACCGGGGTCGGCACGAATGACAGCTGGGCCGCCGCAACCGCCGACCTCAACCGCATGGGCGACCGAGACGTGCTCTTCGCCATCGCCACCGTGGACCGCAACTTCGACTTCTCCTACCCCGACGACCTCAGCCTCAGCGAAGCCGAAACCGACCGTCTCGAGAACGACGTGGCCGTGCCGCTCCTGCGCAACAACGACTACGTCGGCGCCATCATCGCCTACGCCGACGCCATGCGCGCGGAACTCACCGGAACGCCCGTCGGACCCAGCGACGCAGGTGGGGGCGGCATCCCCATCAACTGGCCGATCGTCGGTGGCGTCGTCGCCGTCGGGGGAGGTGCCCTCTACCTATACAGTCGCTCCCGCAAGAAGAAGGCCGTCGCCGCCGACAAGCTCAGTCAGAAAGAGCTGGACACCCGAGCCGGGGTATTGCTCGTGCAGCTCGACGACCAGCTGAAGACGAGCGAGCAGGATCTGTCCTTCGCCCTAGCCGAGTTCGGTGAGACCGCCGTTCGACCGTTCAGGGCTGCTCTCGACAGCGCCCAGGCGAAGCTTCGCGAAGCATTCGAGATCAAGCAGAAGCTCGAGGATGCCTACCCAGAGCCTCCCGACGAGAAACGCTCCCTCACCCTCAAGATCGTCGAACTGTGCGAGTCGGCAGACGCTGAACTCGATGCCCAGGCTGATGCCTTCGACAAGCTTCGTGAACTGGAGAAGAACGCGCCCGCTGTGCTCGAAGCGGCGAAGACGAATGCAGCCGCAGCCGCGACCCGGTTGAGCGCGGTACAGGCGCAGCTCGAGCGGCTTGAAGCGAGCTACTCCGCTGCGGCGCTCGCCCCGGTCGCGGCGAACCCCGCGCAGGCAAAGGACTTGGTCGACTTCGCTCAGCAGCACATCAACGACGCCGACGCTGCCCTCGCGTCGGGAGACTCGGCGACCGCTGCGGTGGCGGTACACACCGCGCAGGCCTCTCTCGGCCAGGTGACACAGCTTCTCGACGCTGTCGACGGCATGGAGAAGACCCTCACCGAGACGATGACGGCGCTAGGCGCCGTCATCGCCGACACCGAACAGGACCTCGCCGCGGCGCGCGCACTTCCGGAAACCACCGACGCCCGCCTCTCACAGACCATCGCCCAGGCGGACGCCGCTGTGACAAGCGCGAAGGCCTCGAAAGACCCACTGGCCGCCCTCGCCACCCTGCAGACCGTGAACGCTCAGCTCGACACGGTTCTCGAGTCCGCTCGAGCGCACAATGAGCAGGTGCAGGCCGCTGCCCGCTCCCTCGATCATGCTCTCGCCACGGCGCGGGCCGAGATCGCCGCCGCCAACGACTACATCACGACCCGCCGCGGCGGCATCGGCGAGGCGCCACGCACCCGTGTCTCTGAGGCGATGCGACGGCTCGACGCTGCCGTTATGCTCGCCACCAGCGACCCGGTGAAGGCTCTCGCCGAAGCGCGCGCCGCGAGCGGACTCGCGCACAATGCGCTCACCTCAGCCCAATCCGAGGTGCAGTCGATCCAGAGCCGCAGTGGCTACACCGGCGGCGGGAGCGATATCGGAGGCGCCATCCTCGGCGGCATCATCGGCTCCATGCTCGGCGGGGGCGGCTCGTCAGGCTACTCTCGCCCTTCGAGCGGAACCTGGGGCACCTCGCGCACCTCGTGGGGAAGCTCATCGTCGTCAATCGGCTCGCGCTCCGGTAGTTTTGGAGGAAGCTCGCGGCGCCCCACGAGCTCGGGTTCCCGGGACGGTCGACGCTCAAGCGGTGGCAGATTCTAAACACGAGTATTCCAGCATCCATCACCAACCAGAAGCACACATCGAAGGGAACATCATGACCAAGCAGTCCATCTTCGGGCGCATCGCCCAGCTGGCCAAGGCCAACATTCACGCACTCCTCGACGCAGCGGAAGACCCCGCCGTCATGCTCGACCAGATGGTGCGTGACTACACCAACAACATCGCCGAGGCCGAGGCCGCCATCGCGCAGACCATCGGCAACCTGCGCCTGCTCGAGCAGGACCACGCGGAGGACGTGAAGAACGCTGACGACTGGGGCCGCAAGGCTCTCGCAGCGAGCCGCAAGGCCGACGAGTTCCGTGCCGAAGGCAAGGGTGCGGATGCCGACAAGTTCGACAACCTCGCCAAGGTGGCCCTCGCGCGCCAGCTCGACTCCGAGGGTCAGGCGAAGGCGGCTGAACCGACCATCGCATCGCAGAACGACGTTGTGAGCCAGCTCAAGCGCGGTCTCGACGGCATGAAGGCGAAGCTGCACGAGCTGTCGTCGAAGCGTGATGAGCTCATTGCCCGCGCCAAGACCGCCGAAGCGCAGACCCAGGTGATGGATGCCATGAAGAGCATCGACCTACTTGACCCCACGAGCGAGATCAGCCGCTTCGAGGAGAAGATTCGTCGCGAAGAGGCCAAAGTGCTCGGCGCTCAGGAGCTCGCCGCATCGAGTCTCGACGCCCAGTTCGAAGAGCTCGAGGTCTCCGACGAAGCCGTCGAGGTCGAGGCTCGACTCGCGGCCCTCAAGGCCGGGGACTCCCCCAAGGAAGTCACCTCGGGCGACTAGCTTGTCGGGTCGCCGGCTGAGTCCCGATCGTACACACCGAGAAGCGATGTCACCGACGCGCTCCACGTGTGACCGAGCGCGAACTCGCGAGCCGATTGCGACAACCGGCCAAGCTGCGGCGGGTGCTCAAGAAGCTCACACACGACCTGGGCCCAGGCCTGGGGGTCACGCGAATCCACGAGCAGCCCTGAGGTCGAGTGCGCGATCGACTCGCTCAGACCAGAGCCGCGGAAGCCGACGACAGGTGTTCCCGACGCGGCAGACTCCAGCGAGACGAGCCCGAAGGTCTC
>DAOMOV010000172.1:0-4415 GCA_035444505.1 Terrimesophilobacter sp. | reverse complement strand
GGCCACCTCGGCACGAGGAGCTACCGCTTCGACCGAGGTATGGGCACGCTGCCCGAGGCCCTCGCCAACCGCGTGACCGTGCGTCTTGGGTGCGCGGTGCACCGCATCGAGCACGACGGCACCGGGTCGACGATCCACTACCGAGAGGGTGACGCCGAGCACAACCTGCACGCGGATCGCGTCGTCGTCGCCACCCCTGGTCACCGCGTGCTCGACCTGCTTGAGCGCCCCCGGCCACAGTGGACAAAGTTCTTCTCGACCGTGCGCTACCCGAGTGTGATCACCCAGTACCACGTCTTCGAGCCCCCCGCCGACTTTGATCCCCGCACGGCCCCCGCCGACGGCGTGATGATCCCCGACCCGGAGGCTGGATACACCATCTCCTTCGTCTACTTCGTGACCCAGCACGACGGACGCTGGCTGGCCATGACCGAACCGAAGGCCCACCGATCCGACCTCGCTGAGGACGTCGAGACCGCGGCCCACCGCTCGTGGAGAGACGTCGAACGGATCTACCCCGAGCTCACCGGAACGCGGATCGCCTCCACCCACTACGCGTGGGACGGCAAGGTGCCCGCCTTCCCGGTCGGCTACCTCGACGCGCTCGCCCGCTTCCGGGCAGACCCCGCGGAGGGGCCACTCTACTTCTGCGGTGACTACCTCTCCGGGCCCGGCACCGGTGCCGCCCTCTACACGGGCTGGAAGGCTGCAGATCGGATGCTGGCAGCCACGACCCAAGACTCGGTCTGACGTACGGAGCCCCAACAATGCACTCGAACCGACGCCTCTACGTGATGCTCGTCTTCTTCGTATTCCTGCTGCTGCACCAGGTCGACCGCTACCTCATCGGCGTACTCACCACCCCGATAATGGACGCCTTCGACATCAACGAAGCTCAGATGGGCGCTGTGCAGACGGGGGCCGTGCTGGTGGGCATGGCGCTCTTTCCGCTCTGGGGCTACCTCTTCGATCGCTACGCACGTCCGAAGATCTTGGCTCTCGCATCTGCCCTCTGGGGGGCGACAACCTGGCTGTCCGCGGTCGCCCCGAACTACGGGCTGTTCATGGCCACGCGCGCGAGCACGGGAATCGATGACGCCACCTACCCTGGTGTGTACAGCATGGTCTCAGACCTGTACCCGCCGACCAAGCGTGGACGCGTTCTCGCAGTGCTGCAGACAACCGGTCCTGTGGCCTTCATCGTCGCAACCGTCATCGGGCTCTCGATGAGCGAGAGCTTCGGCTGGCGCTCGGTCTTCCTGCTCACCGGCGCGCTGGGCATCGTCATGGCTGGTGTGTTCTTCTTCACCGTGCGGGACGTGCCGCGCGGACTCTCCGAACCGGCTATCGGCGCGAAAGCACAAACGCTCAAGATGAAGTTCGACCGCCGTGTCGCACTGGGCCTGCTGCGGCGACCCACTCTGCTGGTCATCCTGCTGCAGGTCTTCGTGCACCTCTTCCCGATCCAGGCGCTGCTCATCTGGTCGATCCGCTACTTCGAGGTGGAGCGCCAATTCGACAACCCACAGATCTATTCGCTCGCTGGCGCTCTCGTGCTCGTCGGCATCCTCGGGTTCCTCGTCGCAGGGTGGCTCGGTGACCGGCTCTTCCAGCGCTACCTCCGTGGGCGATTGCTGCTGGGCGCCTGCGGTGTCGGGCTTGCCGCCATCACCATGACATCAGCTTTTCTCACCCCTACGGATGACATCGTCATGTTCAGCGTGCTCTGGGCATCCGCCTCGTTCTTCTACGGTTTCTCACAGCCGACCGTGACCCCCACGATCCAGGATGTCACCGAGCCCGAGGTGCGCAGCACCGCCCATGCGATGGTCGGCATAGCGGAGCAGGCCGGCTCAGCTCTCGCCCCCCTGCTCGTGGGCGTCATCGCCATCGGGTCGAGTCTCGGCTTCGGGCTCACCGTCGTCAGCGGGATCGGATTCGGCCTCTCCTGCCTGCTGCTACTCACCGCCAGTTTCGTGGTCGCCCGCGACGTTCGGGCCCTGCGCGAGACGCTTGCGGCGCGAGCGGACGCCGACCCCGAACCCTGACCCGACGAAGGGCTGCTTGCGTCCGCACGGCACCTGACCACGATGTGAAGAACCGAGCTCCCGTGACAGACCCCTCCCGTATCCTCGTCACATGGCCCGCGCAACCACCGACTACCGCTGCACCGAGTGCGGCTGGACCTCCATCAAGTGGGTCGGCCGCTGTGGCGAATGCCAGGCCTGGGGAACCGTCATCGACACGACCGAGGCGACCGGAATCATCCGCAAACACACCCCCGTGAACCTCAGCGACGAACGCACCGCGCGTGCCATCACCGACATCACCACCACTGAGGCCGAGCACTGGCCTACCGGCATCGGCGAGTTCGATCGGGTGCTCGGCGGCGGAATCGTGCCCGGCGCGACCATCCTGCTCAGCGGCGAGCCCGGCGTCGGCAAGTCCACCCTCCTCCTCGCCGTCGCCCACCGCGCCGCTGAAACCGGCCAGCGGGTGCTGTACGTCACCGCCGAAGAATCCGCCGCGCAGGTGCGCCTGCGGGCAGGCCGCACCGGCAACCTCAACGAGAACCTCTACCTCGCCGCCGAAACCGACCTCGCCACGATCCTCGCCCAGATCGACGCCATCCGGCCGGGGCTGCTCATCGTCGACAGCGTGCAGACGGTATCGAGTTCCCTCAGCGACGGCCTCGCCGGCGGGCCGGCTCAGGTGCGCGAAGTCGCCGCGACCCTCATTCGGGTCGCCAAAGACCGCGACCTGCCCGTGCTGCTCGTCGGCCACGTCACCAAAGACGGCAGCATCGCCGGGCCCCGGATGCTCGAACACCTCGTCGACGTCGTGTGTCAGTTCGAGGGTGACCGGCAGACGTCCCTGCGATTCGTGCGTGCGCAGAAGAACCGTTTCGGCCCCACTGACGAGGTCGGCTGCTTCGACATGACCGGGGACGGCATCCGTGAGGTCCCTGACCCCAGCGGCCTGTTTCTCAGCAACGCTCGGCACCCCGTGAGCGGCACCTGTGTCACGATCACCGTGGAGGGGCGCCGTCCCCTTCCCGTCGAGGTGCAGGCCCTCATTGTGGCCACCAACAGCCCTCAGCCGCGTCGCGTCGCGGGCGGGGTCGACTCGAGCCGCGTCGCCATGCTTCTCGCCGTGCTCGACCGCCGCGCCGGGGTGCGTCTCGGTGACCACGACGTCTACGTCTCCACCGTGGGCGGCATCCGCTTGACCGAGCCCGGTGCCGACCTGGCCATCGCGCTCGCCCTCGTCAGTGCCGCGCGCGACAAGCCCCTGCCGCGCACCCTCGCTGCGGTCGGCGAGATCAGTCTTGCCGGGGAGATCCGGCCCGCTCACAGTCACGCCCAGCGCGCCGCCGAGGCGAAGCGTCTCGGGTTCACCGAACTCATCGATGCTGATGCGGGTATTCTCCGCACCGCCCTCGGGCAGGCGTTCGCTACAGTCGACGACGCGCCCGCGTTCTGACCGAGCGGTGCGATGTCACACGGCAGGTACGCGGCAGTTCGCATCAAGCGCGCCAGCCGGAATAACCGCGGTTGATGCGAAGTGGCGCTCACCGCGTGAGAGGGCGGGTCAGTTCAGGATGAACTGCTGCGTGCCCTCGGACTCCAGATCACCGAGGTACACGCGCAGGTGGTAGCTCGCACCGCCCGCCACCACCGGTGACCGTGTCGAGTCGCACGTCGTCGTCGATGACCGCGTGCGATCCCACGGAATCGCGGGCAGGTCGATGCTCGCGCCCGCCTCCACGGTGCGCACCGCATCGACAGCACCCGTCTGGCAGTCCCGCGACGACCAGATGCTGTCGCTGCCGCTCGTGATCCGGAACTCCTGCTCCGTCGACCCCAGGTTCACCGCGCACGCCGACGCACTCTCGTTGGTGACACGCATAGAGATCTGCGGTTGCTCACCGGCCGCGTACGAGTTCTTATCGGTCACCGGCTCCAGCAGAAGATCGAGCGGATCGCACGCGGCGGCCTCGACATCCGGTGAACTCGACGGCGTCTCCGCCGGTTCCGTGGGCGGGGCGCTTGCCGCAGGGTCATCGCCGCGACCCGGCTGGAAGATGATGAGCAGGATGATGACAATGACGGCGAGAAGACCCAGACCCACGACGAGGCGGCGCCGCCAGTACACGCTCGCCGGCTGTGGGCCGACGGGATTCATGATCGTCGACATGGCACAAGGGTAAACGGCGGGGCGTGTGAATCGGCCCAGTGAAGCGGCGAGCCATCATTACCGGCGGTCGGGTCTCGATACGCGCCTACGGCGCTGCCCTTCGAGAGCCTCAGGACGGCGCTCGACCAACGGGAGAGGTGGCCCGCCCGTCTACCAACGAGGGGATGACGCACGAGTCGGCCAGCGGTGGTTACAGCTGCTTCAGCATGCGCGTGTTG
>DAOMOV010000171.1:0-4418 GCA_035444505.1 Terrimesophilobacter sp. | reverse complement strand
CAGCCGCTCGGAGAACGGAGCGTGGGCGAGGCCATCAACCTCCGCCGCGAACGCGCGCGACGCCTGCCCCTCGCCCTCCGTGTGCGCGATCACCCGCCCACCGCGCGCGTGGGCGCGGGCGACAATTGACCGGAGCGTGGCGTCCTCGAGCACGGGTCCCGCATCGGAGTTGAGCACCACCTTGATGAACTCGGCGCCGTGCGCGAGCTGCTCGTCGACGGCGGCCGCGGCATCCCGAGCCGTCACCTCGCGCACGCTGCCGGGCGGCGCCCACTCGCGATCACTCGGGTAACCGCCGGGACAGGTGAGGAACGCGCCGCTGATGCGCACCTCGGGGAGCGCGGGGTCGCCGATCCAGGTGGCCGCGACATCCGGAATCCACCCGCAGTCGATGACCGTCGCGATGCCGTTCGCGAGAAGCGTGCTCGGATCGACGAGCCCCAGGTGCACGTGCACGTCGCGGAAACCGGGCAGTGCGGTGCCGACGAGGCGGCCGTCAGGGGTTGCGCCATCGGGAGCGAGTCGGATGCCGTCAGCATCCGCCTCGAAGACGAGGGGATGCACTCTTCCGCCGAACCACATCCGGTCGAGTGCGAACACGACCGCCTCGTCAGAAGCAGCGCCCCCCGCTGCTCCCTGCGCTCCCCCGGGGTTCACGGTCAGCCGATCTCCGTGCGCACCGCGAACAGTTCCGGGAAGAACGTCAGGTCGAGTGCCTTCTGCAAGAACGCGGTACCGCTCGACCCTCCCGTGCCCCGCTTGTTGCCGATGATGCGCGCCACCGTCTTGAGGTGGCGGAATCGCCACAGCTGAAAGTTGTCCTCCAGGTCGACGAACTCCTCGCAGGTCTCATAGGCCAGCCAGTGCTCGGCGGGATCGTTGTAGATGGTGCGGAATGTGTCGATGAGCTGCTCGTTCATGACGTAGCCCTTCGTCACGTCGCGCTCCAGCACCTCGCTCGGCACGCTGTAGCCGGCTCGCGCGAGGAAGCGCAGGAACTCGTCGTACACGCTGGGTTCATTCAGCAGATCCTCGAGCATCGCGCGGTTGTCGGGGTCGGCATCGAACACAGACAGCATGCGTGCGTTCTTGTTGCCGAGGAGAAACTCGACCGCACGGTACTGCGCGGACTGGAACCCGGATGCGTTGCCCAGCTCACCACGGAACTCCCCGTACTCACTCGGGGTGAGCGTTGCGAGCACCGACCACTGCTCGGTGAGCTGCTTCTGGATGTGCTTCACGCGCGCGATGCGTTTGAGCGCCGGCTGCAGATCGTCGGCTGCGATGAGGGCGCGCGCCGAGCGCAGCTCGTGGATCATGAGCTTCAGCCACAGCTCGCTCGTCTGGTGCTGGATGATGAACAGCATCTCGTCGTGGTGCACCGGGTTGGTGACGGGCACCTGCGCGCTCAGCAGCGTGTCGAGCTGCAGGTAGCTGCCGTAGCTCATCCGCTGCCGAAAGTCGGTGACAATGTCGGCCTCAAGGTCGCGTTCGTTCGTCGTGGACGTCGTCATGCGAACAGAGTATTACACTTTCACGACGGGCGCCATGTTTTTGTTCTATCAATTCTCTTTGGGCTGCGCGGGGTTCGCTCATGACGCGGTTTGTTTCGGATGACGGCGTTATTACGCCGTCATCCGAAACAAACGGGGTCATAAGTGGCGCGTAGGGTTGTTGCGTGAGGCGGGTGGCGGCGATCGACTGCGGAACCAACTCCATTCGACTGCTTGTCGCCGATACGGATGCCGGTGGCCGGCTCGTCGACGTCGAGCGAGAGATGACGATCGTGCGCCTCGGGCACGGCGTGGATCGCACGGGCCGCTTCGACGAGGAGGCCCTCGCGCGCACGCTCGCGGCGACGCATGACTATGCGGAGCGGATTCGAGCGCACGGTGTGCCGTTCGACTCCGACCATGTGCGCTTTGTTGCGACCTCGGCGACGCGGGACGCCGAGAACCGCGACGTATTTCTCGGCGGAGTCGAGGAGATTCTCGGCGTGCGACCCGGCGTGATCACCGGAACCGAAGAAGCCGCGCTCTCATTCCGTGGCGCGGTGAGCGTGCTCGACCCCGGGCCGGTGCAGCGTGGGCTCGTCGTCGACCTCGGCGGAGGGTCGACGGAACTTGTCCTCGGTCGTACCCAGCCCGACGCCTCGGTGTCGATGAACATCGGCTGCGTTCGCCTCACCGAGCGCCACGTGCGCAGCGACCCCGCGACGGCAGCCGAGCTCACGGCCATCAGAGCGGATGCCGAGGCCGCCCTCGATGAGGCAAGCGGACGCGTCGGGGTGGGCGAGGCATCCGTCGTCATCGGCGTGGCGGGAACGATCACCACGGTCACCGCCCACGCGCTCGGGCTCGACAGGTACGACCCGCAGGCCATTCACGGCGCACGACTGCCGATCGACGCCGTGGTGGCGGCCGCGAACGATCTGGCCTCGCTGGATCGTGAGCAGCGCGCGGCCCTGCCCTACATGCACCCTGGGCGCGTCGACGTGATCGCCGCGGGCGCGACCGTGTGGGCCAGCATTCTGGAGCGCGTTGCCGCCGAGTCGAACCTCGACGAGGCCGTCACCAGCGAGCACGACATCCTCGATGGGATCGCGCTGAGTCTCTCTGACATTCCGCCGGTCGAGTAGCGCCGTAGGCGCGTATCGAGGCCGGCCGAGCGAGGTCTCGATACACCCGCGAGTGGCCTACTCGACCAGCGGCGCTTCAGAGCGCGGCGAGCTCGTCGAGCAGGGCGTCGCCCGGGCGCACGCGGTCGAAGCTGGGCGAGATCTCAGCGCGGCCGAGCAACTCATCCATCTTGCGGCGGCGGCGCGCATTGACGAGGGTGACGACGGTGCCCTTGCGGCCGGCGCGACCCGTGCGGCCCGCGCGGTGCAGGTAGGCCTTGTACTCATCCGGCGGGTCAGCCTGAATCACGAGGGCGATGTCGTCGACGTGGATGCCACGCGCGGCCACATCGGTGGCGACGAGCACGTTCACCCGACCGCTTGTGAGCCGCTCCAGGTTGCGGGTGCGGCGCGCCTGGTTGAGGTCGCCGTGGAGGGCGACGGTGCGGATACCGGCGTCCTCAAGGTCGTCGGCGAGCTGCTCGGCGAACGCGCGGGTGCGCGCGAAGATGAGGGTCTTGCCGTCTCCGCCCGCGAGCTGCTCGATGATCTGCCGCTTCTCGCCCTGCTCGATGAGCAGCACCCGATGGTCGATCGTGGAGCTCGCCTGGTCTTCACCGGCGACCTCGTGCACGCTCGGCTGCACCAGGAACTCGTCGACGAGTGACGCCACCGCCGTGTCGAGGGTGGCGCTGAACAGCATCTTCTGGCCGCCGCGCTCGGTGAGGTTCAGGATGCGCTGCGCCGGCTCGAGGAAGCCGAGGTCACACATGTGATCGGCCTCGTCGAGCACCGTGATGGTCACCTCGGAGAGGTCGAGTCGACCCTGATCGACGAGGTCCTCGATGCGACCCGGCGTGCCGATGACGATGTCGACGCCGCGCTGCAGCGCCGTCACCTGGCGGTGCTGGGGAACCCCGCCGTAGATCTGGGTCGTGAAGAGCCCGACGCTGCGGGCGATCGGCTGCACGGTGCGGTCGATCTGCAGTGCCAGTTCGCGGGTGGGCGCGAGGATGAGGGCGCGCGGTTTGCGACCCGGCTTGCGGTTCTTTCCGCCGCCGTTCTCCATGAGGCGCTCCACGAGGGGAGCGCCGAACGCGATCGTCTTGCCCGAGCCGGTCTTGCCGCGGCCCAGCACGTCACGGCCGGTGAGCGCGACCGGGATCGTCGCGGCCTGGATCGGGAACGGGCTCACAGCGCCGAGTTCACCGAGCGCGCGCGTGATGTTGCTGCCGAGCCCCAGGTCGGCGAAGCTCACCCCGTCGACGTCGGTCGCTTCGATCGCGTCAGCCTCGAGGCGTTCGAGCACGACGTCATCGTGCGGAGTGAAGGTGCGCTCCTCCTTCGAGGGGTAGAACTTCGAGTCGCTGCGCGGCGCATTCTCCGGGCCCCTCGAGGGGTCGCGACGCGGGCCGCGCTCCGACCACTCCGCCGAGTCGCGGCGGGGCGTTCGAACATCGCGGTCAGTGCGGCCCACATTGTTTGTGCGCACCGGACGATCGGGGCGCTCGGCGCGCTCGGTACGATCAACGCGCTCGGGCCGCTCGGCACGCACGTGCCGCTGTTCACGGCCCTCCGGGGCAGGGCCGCGGCGACGCTTGGCGGCGGGGCGCTCGCTGGGAGGCGTCCAGTCGCGGCGGCGATCCTGCGAGCGCGGGGAATCGGATGCGCGGTCGACGCTGCGGCTCTTCTTCTCGCCGCGGGGGCGCTGCTCGGCGCGGCCGCGCGCGGCGCGCTCGTCCGCGCTCCAGCGGGCCTTCTTCGGGCCACCACCGCGGGAGGCTTTCGCCTTGCCGGGGGC
>DAOMOV010000170.1:0-4430 GCA_035444505.1 Terrimesophilobacter sp. | reverse complement strand
TGGAGATCGATATCCAGGGTGCGCGAGCCGTTCGCAAGGCAATGCCTGAGGCGATTCTCGTGTTTCTGCTGCCCCCCACGTGGGAGGAGCTTGTGCGTCGGCTCATCGGCAGGGGCACGGAGGACTCGGCCGAGCAGGCCCGGCGCCTCGCGACCGCGAAGGTCGAACTGGGCGCCCAGGACGAGTTCGACTATCGCATCGTGAATCGTGAGGTCAGCCAAGCCGCGCGGGACGTCGTAGACTTGATGTCTCACACAGCACAGAATTCGTAACTCGGCAGTGTTTCGTAACAAGACAGGGAGCATCACTCATGGTGGATCGTGCCAAGGGAATCATCGACCCCCCGATCGATGACTTGCTGGCGAAGGTCGACTCCAAGTACGCCCTCGTCATCTTCGCATCGAAGCGCGCCCGTCAGATCAACGACTACTACGCCGACCTGCACGAGGGAAGCCTCTTCGACAACGTGGGCCCGCTCGTGGACTCCACGATCGACGACAAGCCCCTCTCGGTGGCGCTGCACGAGATTAACGAGGGCAAGCTCGTCATGACTCCCCTCGCGGGCTAGGCGACCGGCTGAGGTGAGTTCTCGCTTGCGCATCGTCGTCGGAATCACCGGCGGGATCGCAGCGTTCAAAGCGGTGTCCGTGGTGCGCGCGCTCGTGCGCGAGGGCCACGACGTGCAGGTGGTGGCGACGGATGCCGCCCTGCGATTCGTGGGTCGCCCCACGCTGGAGGCAATGAGTCGCAACGTGGTGCACTCTGACCTCTATGAGGGTGTCGCGGAAGTGCGGCACGTCGCGATCGGTCAAGCCGCGGACCTCATCGTGATCGCGCCGGCGACGGCGAACACGATCGCGAAGCTCGTCGCGGGACTCGCCGACGATCTGCTCGGCAACACGGTCCTGGCGAGCACAGCGCCGCTCGTGATCGCTCCGGCGATGCACACGGAGATGTGGCTGAACCCGGCCACGCAGGCGAACGTGGAGACGCTGCGCGCGCGTGGTGTCGTCGTCGTCGGGCCAGACAGCGGGCAGCTGACGGGTGATGACAGTGGGCCCGGGCGCATGTCGGAGCCCGACGCGATAGTTGCTGCCGCGCTTTCGGCCGCGGGTGATCGTGATCTTGTCGGCAAGCGAATTCTGGTGACGGCGGGCGGCACCCGGGAGCCGATCGATCCGGTTCGCTTCATCGGCAATCGGTCGAGTGGCCGTCAGGGCGCGGCGCTGGCTGCTGCTGCGGCGGCGCGCGGTGCCGACGTGACGCTCATTGCTGCAAACCTGGAGGTGGCTGCTCCGCCAGGTGTTCGCGTGATTGAGGTGTCCTCGGCGGCAGAGCTTCAGGATGCCGCCGCCACCGAGGCGAAGCACGCGGACATTGTCATCATGGCCGCGGCTGTTGCCGACTACCGCCCGCTCAGTGTGGCGGAGGGGAAGATCAAGAAGGAGCAGCAGGGCGATGAGCTCACGATCGAGCTCGTGAAGAACCCGGACATCCTGAAGTCGCTCACCGAGGAGCGCGCTGTCGGACAGGTATTCATCGGTTTCGGAGCCGAGACGGAGACGAACGAGCAGACACTCGTCGAACTGGCGAAGGCCAAAGCGAAGCGCAAGGGTGTGGACTTTCTTGTCGTCAACAGCGTGAGTTGGACAGAGGGCTTCGGAACCGAGGACAACGCCGTCACGGTCGTGTCGGGGGCCGGCGATATAGTGTTGAACGCCGCCGGAGCGAAGTCGCTGGTGGCGAATCGGATTCTCGATCTGGTGGTGTGACCGGATCTACGCGGCGCGCGAGCGTGTGACATGAAAGGTTCCCTGTGCGCAATTTCACGAGTGAGTCGGTGACCGAGGGTCACCCCGACAAGGTCTGTGACCAGGTGTCCGATGCGATCCTCGATGCGCTGCTGGCGCAGGACCCGCTGGCGAGGGTCGCGGTAGAGACGGTGGTGACGACGGGCCTCGTCCACGTCGTGGGAGAAATCGCGACGAGCGATGCTTACGTGGAAATTCCAGAAATCGTGCGTCGCACCGTTAACAACATCGGGTACACCTCGAGTGACATCGGCTTCGACGGAAACTCGTGCGGGGTGTCGGTGTCGATCGGGCAGCAGTCGAGCGATATTGCCCAGGGTGTCGACCACGCCCTTGAGCAGCGAGAAGGGTCGGCCATCGACCCGCTTGATTCGCAGGGAGCCGGTGATCAAGGCATTATGTTCGGTTACGCGACTGCAGAGACCGAGCAGTACATGCCGCTGGCGCCGTGGCTCGCACACCGACTCGCTGAACGATTGGCGAGGGTGCGCAAGTCGGGCGAGCTTGCTTACCTTCGCCCCGATGGCAAGACGCAGGTGACGATCGGCTACGACGACGGCGTGCCGCGCTCGATCGACACCGTGGTGCTCTCGACCCAGCACACGCCCGACGTCGAGCAGCTGCGGCTGGCGAGTGAGGTGGAGGAGTCCATAATCCGACCCATCACCGAGGCGACGGGTCTCGATACGAGCGAGATGCGCGTGCTCATCAACCCCACCGGAAAGTTTGTCATCGGCGGCCCCCAGGGAGATGCGGGTCTTACCGGGCGCAAGATCATCGTCGACACCTACGGTGGTGCGTCTCGGCACGGTGGGGGGGCCTTCAGCGGCAAAGATCCGTCGAAAGTGGACCGTTCGGCAGCGTACGCGGCCAGGTGGGTAGCGAAGAATGCTGTCGCAGCTGGCCTTGCCGCAAGACTTGAGCTTCAGGTGTCATACGCGATCGGGAAGGCGGCACCCGTGAGCCTCGACGTGGAAACGTTCGGCACGGGAACGGTGGATGACGAGGCGATCGTGAAGGCCATCCGAGACACGTTCGATCTGCGGCCGGCGGCCATCATCCGGGACCTCGACTTGCTGCGACCCATCTACCAGCAGACCGCGAGCTACGGTCACTTCGGCCGCGAGTTGCCCGATTTCACCTGGGAGCGACTCGACCGGGTCGAGGAGCTCAGAGCCGCGGTCGGGCTGTAGTCATGGCGCCGGCAGCGATCGCCCGAGTGCTGCTGGATTCGCCACTGCCTCAACTCGACAAGCTCTTCGAGTATCGGGTACCGCAGAATCTCTTGGGCGCCGCGGGACCCGGGGTTCGCGTTCGGGTCCCACTGCGCACGGGCGGTCGCGTTGCTGACGGCTACATCGTAGACCTGACTGCGGAAGCCTCATTCGAGGGCACACTGAGTGAACTCGACTCCGTTGTCTCGACGGCGAGCGTGCTCACGAGCGAGGTATACGCGCTCGCGCGGGCAGTCGCTGACCGTGCCGCTGGGGGAGCGAGCGACGTCGTGAGGCTCGCGATCCCCAAACGCTACGTTGCCGCGGAGAAGAAGTGGCTGGATGCCCCGAGTCAGACGCCGGCTCCGTACTCGCCTCGGACGGTCGCAGAGTACGACGACGCCAGAATCGATGCTCTCCTCTCGTCCGGTGGGCGAGCGGCTCTCAACGCGGTCCCGCGCCTCGTCTCGATCAAGGCTGAGAGAGCCGAGGAGCAGTGGGTGGGTCACTGGGCGCTTACCCTCGCAACCATCGCGACGCGGGCCCTCTCGCGAGGCAGCGTCATCCTGAGTGTTCCCGACTACCGTGACCAGGAACAACTGCTCACGGCACTCGAATCGGTGCTTCCCGCCGACCGGATCATCCGCTTGGACGCACGCCAGGCCGACCGCGATCGCTACGGCGAATTCTTGCGCAGCCTCGATCTATCCCCGAGGGTCATCGTCGGAAACAGGTCCGCGCTGTACGCGCCCGCAGCGCAACTCGCACTGATCGCACTGTGGGATGACGGTGACTCGCTCCACGCGGAGCCTCGAGCACCGTACGTGCACGGTCGTGACGTCGCCCTCGTGCGGCGGGAGCAGCAGGGCAGCGCGCTCATCTTCGCGGGCCACACCCGCAGCACCGAAGTGCAGCGACTCGTGGAACTCGATTGGCTAGAGGAGCTTCGACCCGAACGCGTCACCGTGCCCTCGATCATTCCCACGGCCTACCAGATCGCTGAGGATCGCCTCGCCGCCCAGGCTCGCATTCCCTCCGCCGCATGGCACAAGGCGAAAGCGGCACTCGCGCACGGGCCCGTGCTCGTGCAGGTCGCGCGACCCGGCTACGCACCCACGCTCGCGTGCGAGAACTGCGGAATTTCAGTGCGCTGCCGACGCTGTGAGGGGCCGGTCGGTGTGCGTGCAGCGCGCGGAGCCCCCACCTGTGCATGGTGCGGCGCGATCCACACCGAGTCCACGTGCGCGCACTGCGGCAGCGACAGTCTGCGTCAGCGAGGTCAAGGAGCGACGCGCACGGCGGAGGAGCTCGGCCGCGCATTTCCGGGTGTGCCGGTCATCGTGTCGGATGGTGAGCATCCGGTCGCCCAGGTCACAGATCAGCCCGCGCTCGTCATCGCCACGCG
>DAOMOV010000169.1:0-4457 GCA_035444505.1 Terrimesophilobacter sp. | reverse complement strand
CGCGCCGCATGTACTCCTGAAAGCTTGCGGCCTGCTGCGCGGCCCACTCCACCTGTCGATCATGAAGCTCCTGCATGTCCGCGGGCAGTTCGTTGGTGAACCGCGCCGCGATCGCCTGGGCGACACGACCGGATGCCACAGCATCCGCTTGTGCATCGTGTGCGCCCTGCAGCACGACGCCGTAGTGGAGGGAGGCGAACTCGAGGGTGCGTTTGCCTTTGCGGTAGCGGTCGACGGCTTTGTCGATGACGAGCGGGTCGATGATGGGGCGAGGGTTCTCGAGGGGCTCGGTGTCGTGCCGAAGGGCTTCGTGCCGCAGAATACTGAGGTCGTAGGGGGCGTTGTAGATGACGACCGCGCGGCCACTGTCGAACAGCCTGCGCAGTGCTGCGGTGATCTCGGCAACGACCTGTGCAGCGGGGCGTCCCTCGGCGCGGGCCTTCTCAGTCGTGATGCCGTGCACGGCGCTCGCTTGCGTGGGGATCTCCACTCCGGGGTCGGCGAGCCACTCCGTGCTTTCGGTGAGCACCCCGCTTGCGTCGAGCACGCCAACGTGCGCGGTGACGATGCGGCTCGTGCGCACGTCTATGCCCGTGGTCTCGAGGTCGAATACGCCAAGGCTGTCTGTCCAGGTTTCGCTCACGCCTCCACACTATGACGCGCGTGCGACGTTCCGCACTGGCTCGCCGCGTCGCGACGCACGGTTCGGGCCCGTAAACTTGTCACGATCACCATGGAATCTCCTTACGCGAGCAGGCTCGCCACCATTCCCGTTCGCGAGGGCCGCGAGAGCGTGCTCGGAAGCGACACCCACTACTGGGACTACGGACCGGAAGACGCTCAGCACACGATCGTCATCGCGCACGGCTACCGAGGGGAGCACCACGGCTTCGAGCCTGTGATCGCGCACCTGCCGGAGTATCGTTTCATCGGGGCTGACATGCCGGGGTTCGGTGAGTCGAGCCCGCTCACCCTCGTGCCGCACAGCATTGAGGGCTACGCGAAGTGGCTGACGGCGTTCATCGAGCAGTTGGGCCTCACCGGGAAGGCGATCGTGCTGGGTCACTCTTTCGGCTCGATCATCGGGTCGCGGGCGGTCGCCGACGGTCTCGACACGCCCGCGTTCATCATGGTGAACCCGATCTCGGTTCCGGGGACGGAAGGACCGCGCAGGGTCGCTACGGCGGCCACGATTGGCTTTTACCGGGTCGGTGGTCGGCTGCCGAGGCCCGTAGCCAAGCGGTTCCTGGGCAACTGGGTCATCGTGCAGTTCATGAGTTCAAACCTCGCGAAGACGAAGGATCGCGCCCTGCGCAGGTGGGTGCACTACCAGCACCACACCTACTTCAATCGGTTCAGCGACCGCGACACGGTCGTGGAGGCGTTCGATGCGTCGATGAGCCACGATGTCTCTGATTTTGCCGACGAGCTCCACGTTCCCGTGCTGCTCGTCGCGGCGGAGCTCGATGACATCACGCCCGTGGCGGCACACTACGTGCTGCAGCGCACGATTCCGGATGCCTCACTCACCGTTCTCGACGGTGTGGGCCACCTCATCCACTACGAGGCCCCTGACCGTGCGGCGGCGGCGATTCGAGACTTCGTCGACGCACTGCCGCCGAAGCGCGTCTAGTCGATTCGTTCAGCTGACGGGGATCACCTCGGCCGAGGTGGCGGTGAGCAGTTGCTGCGGGGTGAGTTCGAAGACGCTCAGCCCCGTGCCTGCGGCGGCCCACACGGTCTCGAACTCAAGCAGAACGGGGTCGATGACGGTGCGCAGCGGTCTGATGTGTCCGAAGGGTGGCACACCGCCGATGCTGTAACCGGTGGCATCTTTCACCAGTGCCGCGTCGGCCTTGCCGATGGCAGCGCCGAGGTTGTCTCCGAGGAGTCTCTCATCGACCCGATTGGTGCCCGCGACGAGCACGAGCAGGGGCTCATCGTCGGCGACGAAGACGAGGCTCTTGACGATCTGGCCGAGTTCGCAGCCGATTGCGGCAGCAGCCTGGGCTGCGGTGTGGGTGCTGTCATCCATGGTGACGATGGGGGAGTCGATCCCCGCGGCGGCGAGGGCGTCAGCGAACGGGGTCAACGGTTCTTCTCCTTGGGTGCGGGGGTGTCGTCGGCTGCTTCGACGGGATTCTGGTCGGTGATGTCATCGTCGCCGGGCAGGGCGGAGGCGTGCTCGATGGGGTCATTGAAGGTGATGAGTGCGAGCGTGCCGTCGACGAGTTCGAAGCTGTGGATGGAGCCGTTCGTGATGGGAGCGGACCGGTGCGGAGTCGCCTCGATCGCGTAGAGCATCGAGCGGATCACACCACCGTGGGTGACGACGATGAAGTGCTTTCCCTGGCTGCCGTCGGCGAGCCTGTGCAGCGCGGCGATGACGCGGTTCTGCACGGAGCGCCGGGTCTCCTGTCCGGGTACGGTCCCTGTGGCTCCCCAGCGCGCGTCGATGGCCCTGCGGGTGAGCCCCTCGGCATCGCCGTAGTTGCGTTCGACAAAGGCGTCGTGGTCGATCGGATGCCCGAGTCCGAGATCCTCGGCGATGATGCTGGCGGTTTCGCTCGCGCGCGAGAGGGGGCTCGTGTAAATGGCGTCGAAGCTGCGCCGAGCGAGGAGCAGCGCAGTGTGTTTCGCTTGGCGCTTGCCGGTCTCGTTGAGGGGGATGTCGGAGCTGCCCTGTACTCGGTGCTGCCGGTTCCAGTCGGTCTCACCGTGTCGTACGAGGTAGAAGAGCGTCACCGCGAGATCAGCCTCTCCACCAGTACACGGAGAACCGGGCCGACTCCAGCGTCGATCTTCAGATCAGCCTGGGTGTCTCCTTTGGTGACTCCGCGGTTGACGATGACGACGGGCTTGTCGCTGCGGCGTGCTCGGGCGAGCACACGCATGCCCGAGTTGACGACGAGGGAGGTGCCGGCGACGACGAGTGCTGTGGCGGTGTCGATGATGTCCTCAGCGGCGGCGAAGGTGGCTCGCGGGACGAGTTCGCCGAAGTAGACGATGTCGGGGCGCAGCATACCGCCGCACACGGCGCAGGGCGGCACCGTCATCCGCTCGATGTCGTCGATGAGCACGTCTCCGTCGGGGCCGAGCGCTCCCTCGTCAACCTCCTCGAGCCAGGGGTTCGCTTCCGCGATGCGCCGTGACACTTCGTCGCGGGAGACGACGTTGCCGCACTCGACGCAGCGCACCCGGTCCATGGTTCCGTGGAGTTCGACGACGCGGTTCGAACCGGCCGCCCGGTGCAGGCCGTCGACGTTCTGGGTGATGACGCCGTTCGCGATACCGGATGCCTCGAGCGAGGCGATCGCGACGTGCGCCGCGTTGGGGCGCAGCGCGCTGAAGCGGCGCCAGCCCAACTGGCTTCCAGCCCAGTACCGCTGACGGAATCGTTCGTCGTGAAGGAACTGGGAGATGGACATGGGCGTGCGGGGCTCGCTCCCTTCGCCCCGGTAGTCGGGGATGCCCGAGTCGGTGCTCACACCAG
The DNA here is from genome assembly GCA_035444505.1 of Terrimesophilobacter sp. Taxonomy (GTDB): domain Bacteria; phylum Actinomycetota; class Actinomycetes; order Actinomycetales; family Microbacteriaceae; genus Terrimesophilobacter. The sequence goes on along the minus strand of DAOMOV010000169.1, from coordinate 964 downwards.
CGCCCGTCGCGAAGGCGATCGTGTGGCCGCGGAGGATGTCTGCCGCCGCATCCACGTGGTCGCTGTCGCGAGCAGAGAGCGGTTCGACGACGACACTCATTCTGCCTCCTCACGTCAGCGTTGAACTCTCAAGCCTAAACACTCGCGGCATCGGTATTGTTTCCCGGGTGCAGTTAGTGCCCATCGCGGACGGCGATGATCCCCGTATCGCCGACTACCGCAGCCTCACCGATGTGCAGCTCCGACGTGTGCTCGAACCCGAGGGCGGCCTGTACCTTGCCGAGTCGCCGAAGGTGATCGCGCGTGCCCTCGATGCGGGGCACGTGCCCCGGTCGGTGCTTCTCGCGCCGAAGTGGCTGTCGGGGATCGAGTCGCTGCTGCGGGGCCACGATGTGCCGCTCTACGTCGCCGAGGAGAGCATCCTCGAATCGATCACAGGCTTCCACCTGCACCGTGGTGCGATCGCGTCGATGCACCGGCCAGACCTGCCGAAGGCGGGCGATCTGCTTGACGGTGCCCGCCGAGTGGTCGTGCTCGAAGACATCGCCGATCACACGAACGTGGGGGCGATCTTCCGCTCGGTTGCAGGCCTTGGGGCGGATGCCGTGCTCGTCACCCCGCGCTGCGCCGACCCACTGTACCGCCGAAGCGTACGCGTGAGCATGGGCACCGTGCTTCAGGTGCCGTGGACACGCATCCCATGGTGGCCAGAAGCCGCAGAACTGCTGCACGAGCACGGTTTTCACATCGCCGCGCTCGCCCTCAGCGCTGATGCCGTGGACCTCGCCGACTTCGTCGAAGCCGCGCCCGACCGGGTCGCCCTCGTGCTCGGCACAGAGGGAGACGGGCTCAGCCATCGAGCCATCGCCAGCGCCGACACTGTCGTGACCATCCCCATGTCGCGCGGTGTCGACTCACTCAACGTCGCATCGGCAGCCGCCCTCGCACTGTGGGCGCTGAGTCA
>DAOMOV010000168.1:0-4495 GCA_035444505.1 Terrimesophilobacter sp. | reverse complement strand
AGTGGGGCCTGCTGCCGGTCAGCGCCGAGGCCTCACTGGAACCCGACGCGCAGTATCACCGCCGCTACATGGTGCACGGCACCAGTCACCACCTGGGCATCGACGTGCACGACTGCGCGCAGGCCCGTCGCGACATGTACCTCGACGGCGTGCTCGAGCCCGGCATGGTGTTCACGATCGAACCCGGGCTGTACTTTCAGCCCGACGACCTCACGGTGCCCGAGAAGTACCGCGGTATCGGCGTGCGCATCGAGGACAACATTCTTGTCACTGATGACGGCGCGGAAAACCTCTCCATCGGCATCCCTCGCACCGTCGCCGACGTCGAGGCCTGGCTGGCTTAGAGCGCGCCAGAGAAACCCGAAACTACTCGGGGATCGACTTCTGCAGCGCGCGCTGGGCCGCGGCGAGCGACTCAGCATCCACGATCACCTCGTACTTCGCCGCAATCACCTGGTGCACCGACGTGAAGTCGCGGCGACGACGCGTGAACGCGTATGACACGACACCGAACAGCATCCCGAAGCCGGCGCCGATAAGAATCGCCGCGCCCACATAGAGCAGAGCATTCTCGCTCGGGATGAACAGGAACATGAGCAGGCCGAAGAACAGACCCATCCAGACGCCGGAGGCGGCACCGGCGAGCGCCGCCTTGCCGTACGACATCTTGCCCGTCACCCGCTCCACCGTGCGCAGGTCACTGCCCACGATCGACACCTGCTTCACCTCGAACTCGACCTTCGCCAGATGATCGACAACCTTGAGGGCCTCGTCATACGAGGAGTAGGTTCCCAGAACCTCACCCTTGGGCAGTGTCGGGAAACTCAGAGCAGAACGAGACATCAGCGACGGATTCGACATAACGCCATTGTGACACGCGGGCGGTACGGTTGAACCGTGAAAGCGACCAAAGTCTTCGTCGCCCGACTCGCCGGGTGCGCCGTCTTCGACTCCGTCGGCGACAAAGTCGGCAAGGTGCGCGACATTCTCGTCGTCTACCGTCGCGCATCCTCACCCCGCGTCGTCGGATTCATCGTCGAAGTGCCCGGTCGACGCCGCGTCTTCCTCTCCATCAACCGCGTCACCAGCATCAACCCCGGCCAGATCATCACCACCGGCGACATCAACCTGCGCCGCTTCGAACAGCGCGGCGGCGAGGTGCGCATCATCGCCGAACTCCTCGGCCGTGAGGTCACCCTCGTCGACGGCACCGGAACCGCATCCATCGACGATGTCGCCATCATCGAAGAAGCACCCGGTGAGTGGGCCATCAGCGAGCTCTACCTGCGCCGCCCCAAGACCAGCGCCTCTCCCTTCGCCAAGGGCCACACCGTCTCCGCCGCCTGGGACGGCATCCGCGATCACGCCCGCCCCGGCAGTTCGCAGTCCGCCAGCCACCTGCTCGCCGCATACGAAGACCTGCTCCCCGCCGACCTCGCCAGTGCCCTTCTCGATCTGCCGGAGCAGCGGATGCTCGAGGTCGCCGAAGAGCTCAGCGACGCCCGCCTCGCCGACGCCCTCGAAGAGATGCCCGAACACGAGCAGGTCGAGATCCTCAACCGACTCGACGACTCCCGCGCCGCCGATGTGCTCGACCAGATGCAGCCCGACGATGCCGCCGACCTCATCGCCCAACTGCCCGACGAGCGCAGCGAGACCCTCCTCGAACTCATGGAGCCCGATGAGGCCGACGACGTGCGCATGCTCCTCACCCACAACCCCGACACCGCTGGTGGACTCATGACCACCGAGCCCATCATCGTCTCCGCCGACACCACCGTCGCCGAGGGGCTCGCCCTCGTGCGCCGCTCCGAAGTGCCCGTGCAGCTCGCCGCAGCGGTCTGCGTCACCCTCCCTCCCTACGAGCCGCCGACGGGGCGATACCTCGGCGTCGTGCACTTTCAGAAGATGCTGCGCTACCCGCCTATGGAGCGACTCGGCACCCTCCTCGACACCCACCTCGAGCCGGTGCACGCGGGGGTCTCCGCTGCGGAGGTGAGCCGCATCCTCGCCACCTACGACCTCATCTCCGTGCCCGTCGTCGACGACCAGCACCGCCTGCTCGGCGTCGTCACCATTGACGACGTGCTCGACTACCTGCTGCCCGACGACTGGCGCAGCCACGATGACGACGAACCCGCCAAACTGCTGCGGGCCGACACGACACCCATCGAGATCATCACCACGCGCGACAAGGAGGGCAACGGATGAGCAGCACACCCGACGATGCCCTCCAGGGTGCCCGCGTGGGCCGCTACGCCCCCAGTGACCGCTTCGGACGGTTCACCGAGGCCGTCGCACGGGGCATGGGAACCCCCTGGTTCCTGCTCGTCCTCACCATCTTCTGCGCGGTGTGGATCACCTGGAACGTGCTCGCCCCCAGCGGTTGGCGGTTCGACTCCGCCGCGCTCGGCTTCACCGCGCTCACACTCATGCTGTCGGTGCAGGCCTCCTACGCTGCGCCCCTCATCCTGCTCGCCCAGAACCGGCAAGACGACCGCGACCGCGTGCAGATCGAACAGGACAGGCAGCGCGCCGAACGCAACCTCGCCGACACCGAATACCTCGCCCGCGAAGTCGTCGCGCTGCGCCTGCTCGTCAAGGACCTCGCCAGCAAAGACTTCATCCGCGCCGAGCTGCGCGCCCTGCTCGAAGAACTCGACCGCGACAAGACAGAAGGTGAATCGGCGCCCACGTCGACACGCAATGAATGAGACGGTCTCCCAGATCCGTGACGCGCTGAGCCGCGTCATCGACCCCGAGATTCGCAAACCCATCACCGAGCTCGACATGGTGCGCTCCGTCGCCTTCGAGAACGGCACAGCCACCGTCGGGATCGCCCTGACCATCGTCGGCTGCCCCGCCGCGGACCGCATCGAATCCGACGTACGAGCTGCCGCAGCATCCGTCGAAGGAGTGCGAGAGGTGAGAGTGGATGTCGGCGTCATGACCGTCGCGGAGCGCACCGCACTCACCGAGCGGCTCCACGGGGCTCGCCGCACCAACCAGTTCGGGCCCGACACTCTCACCCGGGTGTACGCCGTCACCAGCGGCAAGGGCGGCGTCGGAAAGTCCACCGTCACCGCGAACCTCGCCGTCGCCCTCGCCGCCCGAGGACTCAAGGTGGGCCTCGTCGACGCGGATGTCTTCGGATTCTCCATCCCAGGGCTGCTGGGCCTCAGCGACGAGAAGCCGACACGCGTCGGAGAGATGATCCTGCCCCCCATCGCCTACGAGGTCAAGACCATCTCCATCGGCATGTTCGTCGACTCCTCCGCCACCGCCGTCGCCTGGCGCGGGCCCATGCTGCACCGCACCATCAACCAATTCCTCAGCGACGTCTACTTCGGCGACCTCGATGTGCTCCTGCTCGACCTCCCGCCCGGCACCGGTGACGTCGCCATCTCCCTCGGCCAGCTCCTGCCGCACGCCGAGGTCATCGTCGTCACCACCCCTCAAGCCGCCGCCGCTGACGTCGCTGAACGCAGCGGGATCGTCGCCCGCAAGACCGGGCAGACCGTCATCGGGGTGGTCGAGAACATGGCGGGGCTCGTGCAGCCCGACGGAACCGTGCTCGACCTCTTCGGCTCCGGCGGGGGCCAGAACACCGCCGACCGCCTCGGAGTGCCCCTCCTCGCCACCGTGCCGCTCAGCGTACGACTGCGCGAAGGAGGCGACGCGGGCACGCCCGTCGTACTCACGCATCCGGATGATCCCGCCGGCGCCGCCATCAACGCACTCGCCGACACCCTCGCAACCCGACCGCGCGGGCTCTCCGGCCGATCACTCGGCTTCACCGTCAGCCAGAAGGCTCCGAGAGGCGACCCAGCAGCTCGATGAGGAGCCGCTCGGTGAGCGGTGCCGGCAGCGCCTCGATGAGCGCCATGAACGGTGCCATCCGCTCCGGCAGCCCCTGCGCACCAATGCCCACCTGACCGAGAATCATCGCCGCAGAATCGGAGTCCAGCCCAGACTCGGCAAACCCCGTGAGCTGAGCAATCAGATCTGCGGCCACGGTCGCAGGGGCCACTCCCCGCACCGCGTCGGCCGATGTCACGAGGGCCTCGCTCAACTCCCCCAAGACCTGAGCAGTGACGGGCGTGATCGTCAAGTGCGTCGTGCGCGGCAGCACAACACCATCGGCTTGACGGTGACCCGGCTGCTGCTGCAACACGAATCCGTGCCCCCGAACCTCGTCGGCCCAGTGGTGCGGATCGACCCTCCGCGCCTCCTCGATCGCGTCATCGGCGGCGACAGTGAACAACGGGCCCACCGGGTCGCCGACAACCCGTAAACCCTCGATCCGACCGATCACGTCGAGAAGGGTGCGAGTTGACGACATGCTCAAGCTCGTCAGCTCAGCGAAACCGTCCTGACCCAGCGCCTCGATGATGGCCCAGGATGCCGCGAGCGCTCCCGCCGACTTCGACCCCAGCATCGTCGGGTTCACCACGGGGTAGCCGGGCCACCGTGTGGTCGCAAAGAACTGACTTCG
>DAOMOV010000167.1:0-4496 GCA_035444505.1 Terrimesophilobacter sp. | reverse complement strand
GCTGCGGCCGGGCACTTCGAGCGAGAGGGCGAGGAGGCCGAGCTCGAGGTGCACCGGGTTCCCTTCGCCGAGGCTCTCGCAGCGTGCCTCGACGGCAGCATGCGCGACGGTCTCACCGTGGCGGGGATCCTAGCCGAGCACGCTCGCCGCACCCTCGGCGGTGAGGCGAGCGGTCATGGCGCCTGACCTGTCGCCCTTGGCGGTCGCGCTGGACCGCTACGTGCGGCACGTCTCCCTTGAGCGCGGCCTCTCTGCCAACACGGTGGCCGCATACCGACGTGACCTCGGGGCGTACCTGACCTATCTGGCGGGTGCCGCGGTGACCGAGCCGGCCGCGGTCGTCGAGACGCACGTCACCGAGTATCTGCTGTCGCTGCGCAACCGCGAGCGAGGGTTCGCGTCAACGTCGACGGCGCGCGTGTTGTCGTCGCTGCGCGGCTTTCACGGCTTCCTCGTCGAGGAGGGGCTTGCGTCGCTCGACCCGACCTCCGCGGTGAGTGCGCCGAAGCGGCCCAGCCGCCTGCCCAAAGCGATCACGATTGACCAGATGGGGGCCGTGCTGGCGGCGTGTGAGGGCGAGGAGGAGCGCGACATCCGCGACCGTGCCCTGCTGGAGTTCCTCTACGCGACGGGTGCGCGAGTGAGCGAGGCGACCGATCTCAACGTCGACGATGTCGTCGGTGACGAGGCGGGGGTGGCGGATGCTGTGCGCCTGCTCGGCAAGGGACGCAAGCAGCGCGTCGTGCCGCTCGGCAGCTTCGCGCGGTCCGCGATCGAGACCTATCTGGTGAGGGTGAGGCCGACGCTCGCGGCGCGGGGGCGCGGCACACCGGCGCTGTTCCTCGGGGTGCGCGGCGGACGGCTCTCGCGGCAGAATGTGTGGCTCATCGTGCAGGACCGCGCCGAGCGGGCGAATATCGGGGTGGAGGTCTCGCCGCACACGTTCCGGCACTCCTTCGCGACCCACCTGCTCGAGGGTGGGGCCGACGTGCGTGTTGTGCAGGAGCTGCTCGGGCACGCCTCGGTGTCGACGACGCAGATCTACACGAAGCTCACCGTCGACACCCTGCGAGACATGTACACCTCGTCCCATCCAAGAGCGCGTGCTTAACCTTCAACCTGAGGTAGAGGCAACCCTGTCGACCCTGTGCGTGTACAGCCGGGCTCTCAGCGAGCATCCGCATAAACTTCTTCAATGACCGCCAAGCATGACGACACCGCCGAGGCTCTGCCGGGGCTTGAGGGTGACGAGCTGGGCGCGGACAAAGTCGTCGAACTCGCCGCTGACGCGTCGGCGAAGACGGGGAAGGGCAAGCGGGGGCCGACGGGTCGCCCGGTCACGGAGTTCCCGGTGCCGGCGAAGCTCAACGGTCACGGGCCTGCGCGCATCATCGCGCTGTGCAACCAGAAGGGTGGTGTCGGCAAGACGACGACCACGGTGAATGTGGGTGCGGCGCTGGCCGAGTATGGCCGCAAGGTGCTGTGCGTCGACTTCGACCCCCAGGGTGCTCTGTCGGCGGGGCTTGCGGTGCCGACACACGATGTGCTGACGATCTACGACCTGCTGCTGTCGCAGTCGCACGACCCGCACGAGGCGATCCAGCACACGAGAACCGCGAATCTCGATGTCATTCCGGCCAATATAGACCTGTCGGCCGCCGAGGTGCACCTGGTCAATGAGGTTGCGCGGGAGCAGATTCTGGCACGCGTGCTGCGTCGCGTTGCGAACGACTATGACGTGATTCTCATCGACTGTCAGCCCTCGCTGGGCATCCTCACGGTGAACGCTCTGACGGCGAGTCACGGGGTGCTGATTCCGCTGGAGTGCGAGTTCTTCGCTTTGCGCGGTGTCGCTCTGCTGGTGGAGACGATCGACAAGGTGCGGGACCGGCTCAACCCGGCACTTGAGCTGGACGGCATCCTCGCGACCATGTACGACCCGCGCACGCTGCACTCGCGTGAGGTGCTGGAGCGCGTGGTGGAGACCTTCGGCGACAGGGTGTTCGACACGGTGATCGGTCGCACGGTGAAGTTTCCGGATGCGACGGTCGCTGCGGCCCCGATCACCGAGTTCGCGCCGGATCATGCGGCGGCGGAGTCGTACCGCGAGTTGGCGAGGGAACTGGTTCACCGTGGCGCAGTCGCCTGACGTGGAGGCTCCCGCGGCAGGCTTCTCGGTTTCGCTGGCGAACTTCGAGGGGCCGTTCGATCTGCTGCTGAGCCTCATCGCGAAGCACGAGCTCGACATCACCGAGGTAGCGCTCAGCAGGGTCACGGACGAGTTCATCGCCTACCTGGGTGATGTGAACACGCTGGAGGAGATGGATCAGGCGAGCGAGTTCCTCGTGGTCGCGGCGACCCTGCTCGACCTGAAGGTCGCTGGGCTGCTGCCGCAGGGTGAGCTCGTCGATGCGGAGGATGTCGCGCTGCTGGAGGCGCGCGACCTGCTGTTTGCGCGCCTGCTGCAGTACCGCGCGTTCAAGGAGGTCTCCGCCTACTTCGCTGAGCGGTTCGGTGCGGAGGCGACGCGGCACACCCGCACGGTGCGCCTGGAGGACAAGTTTCGGCGACAGACCCCCGAGCTGGTCTGGACTCTCACCGTCGATGATTTCGCGGCGCTCGCCGCACTGGCGCTGGCCCCGCGCGAGATTCCGTCTGTGGGGCTGGACCATCTGCACGCGCCGCTGGTGAGCATCCGGGAACAGGCGGCGCACGTGGTCGCCATCCTGCGACGCGGTGAGCCGGTGACCTTCCGGCAGCTGATCTCCGGCATTGAGCAGAGGGGGGTCATTGTGGCGCGGTTCCTCGCGGTGCTGGAGCTGTACCGGGGCGCCGCGATCTCGTTCGAGCAGCTGGAGCCGCTCGGCGAGCTCACGCTGCGCTGGTCGGCGGAGAACTGGTCCGAGGAGTCTCTCGCTAGTCTGGGAGCCGATTATGGCAACTGACACCGAGACACAGGCATCCGCTGATGCGGTCACGGATGCGCCAGAGCGCCCAGAGCGCGACCTTGAGCGGGCGATCGAGGCGATTCTCATGGTCGCGGATGAGCCGCTCGCTCTGGTGAGTCTGGCGACGGCTCTGGGCGCGCCGGTGCCGGCGGTGCGGCAGTCGATTGAGCGGCTCGTGGCCGACTACGACGGTGTGGGCGGCACGGAGGGCACAGGGGTGCAGCGCGGGTTCGAGCTGCGCGAGGTCGGTGGCGGGTGGCGCATCTACGTGCGTGAGGCGTACGACGATGTGGTGCGCGAGTTCGTGCTGACCGAGAACCCGTCGAAGCTGTCGCAGGCGGCATTGGAGACGCTGGCGGTGATCGCGTACAAGCAGCCGATCAGTCGTGGGCAGGTGGCGTCGATCCGTGCGGTCAACGTCGATTCGGTGGTGCGCACGCTGCTGGGCCGTGGTCTCATCACGGAGTCGTACACTGACAGCGAGACGGGCGCGATCTTCTACGAGACGACGGAGCTCATGCTCACCCAGCTGGGCATCAACTCGGTGGAGGAGCTGCCGAAGATCTCACCGCTGCTCGATGACGGCGCGCACGGTTTCGATGATCTCCGCTGAGTCGGCTTCCGAGGGCGGGTCGGCACCCGAGGGGGAGCGCCTGCAGAAGGTCATGGCCGCCGCGGGCGTCGCTTCGCGGCGCGCTTCGGAGGTGCTGATCGCGCAGGGGCGCGTGACGGTGAACGGTCAGACGGTCACGGAGCCCGGGCGGCGCGTGCTGCCGGGCGACCGCATCGCGGTGGACGGCGTCGCTGTGCAGACGGATGCGACCCGCCGCTACGTCATGCTCAACAAGCCGGTCGGTGTGGTGAGTTCGATGAGCGACGAGCAGGGCCGGCCCGATCTGCGCCGCTACGCCGCCGAGTTCGAGCAGCGCCTGTTCAACGTGGGGCGGCTCGATATCAATACCTCTGGGCTGCTGGTGCTGACGAATGATGGTGAGCTGGCGCACGTGCTGGCACATCCTTCGTTCGGCGTGCAGAAGACTTATGTTGCGAAGGTGCGGGGCACGGTGAGCCCGCAGACGATTCAGCGTCTGAAGAGCGGCGTCGAGTTGGAGGATGGCCCGATCGCGGCGGACGAGGCGAAACTCATCGACGCCTCCAGGGGCACGTCGCTGGTGGAGCTGAGCCTGCACTCTGGCCGCAATCGCATCGTGAGGCGCATGCTCGATGCGGTGGGGCATCCGGTGCTGGAGCTCGTGCGCCGCTCCTTCGGGCCGCTGCACCTGGGCACGCTGGGTGTGGGGCGGTGGCGGGAGTTGACTACGATCGAACTCGGCAAGCTGCTCACTCTGTCGCGGTCTGCGACGGCGGGGCACGGCGAGGCGGGTTCGACGACCACGGGGGGTGCGAGGTGAACGGCAGCAGACTGCACGGTCAGGTGCGCATCGTGGGCGCGGGCCTGCTGGGCGCGAGCGCAGGCCTCGGCCTGTCGGAGCGCGGCGTGGATGTGATTGTTCACGACATTTCACCGGCGGCGGTGTCGCTCGCGAT
>DAOMOV010000166.1:0-4538 GCA_035444505.1 Terrimesophilobacter sp. | reverse complement strand
AGAAAACTCACCGGAGCCTGCCGGAACAGGGTGCCGCTCGCCCAGAACGTCACGTCCGCCCTGCGACGCTCGAGCGCATCGCTGACGACCGAGTACACGGCGAAAGCCGCGAGAAAGTAGGCGCCGTTCCACTTCACCGCGCACGCCGCACCGAACGCGATCCCCGCCGCGACGAGCCAGGGTCGCCGCCAGAAGGCGGGGCCCCAGGTTGTGGCGAGTGAGGCATCCTCTCGTCGCCGCACCCACTCGGCGAGGCGCGTCGCGTGATGTCGTCGGTCGAGCAGCACTGCCCCCACACCGAGCAGCACGACGAAGGCGAGGATGCCGTCGAGCAGTGCCGTGCGCGACATCACGATCGCGTGCCCGTCGATCGCGATGAACAGCCCCGCGAGGCTCGTCACGAACAGCGAGCGGAACAGGAACCGTGCGATGAGCATCACGAGCACCACGAGCAGGATGCCGACCACGGCTGTGCCGAGGCGCCAGCCCACAGCGTTATCGGCCCCCGCGGCGGTGAGACCGAGGGCGATGATCCACTTGCCTAGTGGGGGATGCACGACGTAGCTGCCCGCGCTCAAGAATCCGTCGACCTGCCCCGCGTTGAAGGCGTCGTTCGCGCCCTCGGGCCAGCGACCCTCGAAGCCGAGGTTCAGGAGTGTCCAGGCGTCCTTGACGTAGTAGGTCTCGTCGAAGACGAGGGTGCCCGGCTGGCCGAGGTTCCACAGGCGCAGCACCGCCGCGAGCAGAGTGATCGTGATCGGCAGCCCCCACGCCCAGGCGCGCGCCTTCGCTGGGGTGTCGTTCAGTCGCGCCCACCACTCGTCGAGGCGCGAACCCGTCGTCGCAACCATGACGCCGTTTGTTTCAAATGACGCGGCATTAACGCCGTCATTTGAAACAAACGGGGTCATAGACGCCGGATGCTCCTGCTCGGCAGGGTGGGGCTCGGCCGGGTGGTCACCCCGCAGCACGCGGTCGAACTCGTCGTCCGCGTCCGCGCGCTCGCGCCTCATCACCCCGCCATCGTAACGATCGTGTGCCCTCAGAGCCCGCCCGAGGCGGCGGTCGGGTGACAGGATGGATGCCGTGATCATCCTCGCCGGCACCCCTCTCGGCAACCTCGGCGATGCCAGCCCCCGGCTGCGCGACGCGCTCGAGACCGCCACGGTGATCGCCGCCGAGGACACCCGCACCACCACCCACCTGCTGCGCGCCCTCGGCATTGCGAACCGGCCCAGGCTCATTGCCCTGCACGAGCACAACGAGTCTGAGCGGGCCGGGGACCTCGTCGAACTCGCGCGCGACACCGACGTGCTCGTCATGTCGGATGCGGGCATGCCCGCCATCAGCGATCCCGGCTACGTTCTCGTCCGCGCCGCCATCGACGCGGGTGTCACCGTCACCGCGATCCCCGGACCCAGCGCCGTGACCACCGCGCTCGCCCTTAGCGGGCTGGCCACCGACCGGTTCACCTTCGAAGGCTTCCTGCCCCGCAGAGCCGCCGAGCGCCGCCGCGCCCTCGGCGCCCTCACCACCGAGCGGCGCACCATGGTGTTCTTCGAGTCCCCGCACCGACTCGCCGCAGCCCTCACCGACCTCGCCGGGGTGCTGGGCGCGGACCGCCGCGTCGCCGTCGCCCGCGAACTCACCAAACTCCACGAGGAGGTGCGGCGCGGCACCGCCACCGAACTCGCCCAGTGGGCCGAAGGCGGGGTCAAGGGAGAACTCGTGCTCGTCATCGAGGGAGCAGCCGAAGCATCCGCTGACCCTGACGCTGCGCTCGCGCAGGTGCTCGAACTCGTCGCCGGGGGCACGCGACTGAAGGATGCCGCGGCCACCGTGTCGATGCAGACGGGCCTCTCCCAGCGCGACCTCTACGAGGGCGCTCTCGCCGCGAAACAGGGCAACACGCGCGAATAGACTGAGCGTATGGCGGCTCGCTCCTTCTACATCACGACGCCCATCTTCTACGTGAACGATGTGCCCCACATCGGGCACGCCTACACGGAGGTCGCCGCCGACTTTCTCGCGCGCTGGCATCGCCAGGCCGGCGACGACACCTGGCTGCTCACCGGAACCGACGAGCACGGGCAGAAGATCATGCGCACCGCGCTCGCCAACGACACGGAGCCGAAGGCGTGGGCCGACCGGCTCGTCGCCGACGCCTGGCTGCCGCTGCTTCAGACGATCAACATCGCCAACGACGACTTCATCCGCACCACGGATGAGCGGCACGAGACGGCGGTCACCGTTTTCCTGCAGAAGCTCTACGACGACGGCTACATCTACTCCGGCGAGTATGAGGGCTACTACTGCGTCGGCTGTGAGGAGTACAAGCAGACCGACGACCTGCTCGAGGTGGAGGGCGGACTCGTCTGCAGCATCCACGGGCGGCCTGTCGAGACCCTCAAGGAGCGCAACTACTTCTTCCGCATGAGCGAGTTCCAGCAGCGCCTGCTCGACCTGTACCGCGACAACCCCGCGTTCGTGCAGCCCGAGAGCGTGCGCAACGAGATCGTGCAGTTCGTGTCGAAGGGGCTCGCCGACCTGTCGATCTCGCGGTCGAGCTTCGACTGGGGCATTCAGATTCCGTGGGATCCGAGCCACGTGCTCTACGTCTGGTTCGACGCGCTCCTCAACTACGTCACCGCCACCGGCTACGGGGTGGATGAGGTCGAGTTCGCGAGGCGCTGGCCCGCCGTGCACATCGTCGGCAAGGACATCGCACGGTTCCACGCCGTCATCTGGCCCGCCATGCTCATGGCAGCGGACCTCGAGGTGCCGACGACCGTGTTCGGTCACGGCTGGCTGCTCGTCGGCGGCGAGAAGATGTCGAAGTCGAAGCTGACCGGCATCGCTCCCGCCGAGATCACCGACACCTTCGGGTCGGACGCGTTCCGGTTCTACTTCCTCAGCGCCATCCACTTCGGCCAGGACGGCTCCTTCAGCTGGGAGGACCTCTCCGCCCGCTATCACGCCGAACTGGCGAACGGTTTCGGAAACCTCGCCTCCCGCACCCTCGCCATGGTGTCGAAGTACTTCGACGGCCTCGTGCCGGCGCCGTCGGGGTACACGGATGCCGACCTCGCCATCCAGCGCGTCGTCGCCGACGCGGCACACGACGCGGATGCCGCCATCGAGAGGTTCGCGCCGCACGAGGCGATCGACGCGATCTGGACCATCGTCGACGAGCTCAACGGCTACATCACCGAGCAGGAGCCGTGGGTGCTCGCCAAGAGCGACGACACCCGTGAGAGGCTCGGCACCGTGCTGTACACCATCGTCGACGGGTTGCGCGCGCTCACCGTGCTGCTCGCCCCGCTCATGCCGGTGGCGACGGGGAAACTGTGGGCGGCGGTCGGCGGCGCATCCCTCGGCGAGCTCGAGAAGCAGCCGATCCGGGATGCGGGTCGTTGGGGGCAGCTCTCGCCGGGCGTCGCCGTGTCGGCCCTCGAGGCACTGTTCCCGCGCATCGAGACCGAATCAGAAACCGCTGCGGCGACGGATGCTGCGGCGACGGATGCGGGAGGGCCGACCGCGGGCGGTGCGCCTGCGTGACGGAGTCGGGCTACATTCGGGTTCGCGACTCCCGCGCCGAGCACGGTGCGAGCCGCGACCTCACCTACCCGCCGCCTCCCGAACCGCTCACGGTCGCCACCTACGACAACCACGCGCACCTCGAGATCGTCGACGGGGAGCAGCCGCTCGACTACCGCGAGCAGCTCGACCTCGCCGAGCAGGTCGGCATCAAGGGTGTGATCCAGGTCGGGGGCGATCTGGAGACGAGCCGGTGGTCTGCCGAGGTGGCGGCCGCTGACTCCCGGCTGCTGGCGGCGGTCGCCATCCACCCGAACGAGGCGCCCCGATACGAGCAGGCCGGCGAGCTGGATGCGGCGCTAGCCGAGATCGACGAGCTCGCCGCCCAGCCGCGTGTGCGGGCCATCGGGGAGACGGGGCTCGACTACTTCCGCACCGGCGAAGAGGGGCGAGCCGCCCAGCACCGCGCGTTCGAGGCGCACATCGAGATCGCGAAGCGGCACAGCCTCGCGATGCAGATTCATGACCGCGACGCGCACGACGACATCATGGCGACACTGCTGCGGGTGGGTGCCCCGGAGCGCACCGTGTTCCACTGCTTCAGCGGTGACGCCGTCATGGCGCGCATCGCGGCAGACAACGGCTGGTACCTCTCGTTCGCGGGCACGGTGACGTTCAAGAACGCGGGCGGGCTGCGCGAGGCGCTCGCGGTGACCCCGCCCGAGCGCATCCTCGTGGAAACCGACTCGCCGTTCCTCACCCCGACACCGTTCCGCGGCCGGCCGAACTCGCCGTACCTGATCCCGTACACGCTGCGGTTCATGGCCGAGCACCTCGGCATCGACGCCGATGAGCTCGCCGCGCAGGTGACCGCGAACACCGAGACCGTCTACGGCACCTGGGCCTGATGTCGATCACGCTGCTCGGGCCCGCCGAGATCCGCGAACTCGCCGAGCGGCTCGGCGTGAGCCCCACCAAGCGGCTCGGCCAGAACTCCGTGC
>DAOMOV010000165.1:0-4547 GCA_035444505.1 Terrimesophilobacter sp. | reverse complement strand
AGGTTGTTCAGCACCACCTTCGCCACCGCGTCACGCTTCAGCACAATCACCAGACGCTGACCCGTGCGCCCCGAGGTCTCATCGCGGATATCCGCGATGCCACCGATGCGGCCCTCCTTCACCAGCTCCGCGATTTTCAGGGCCAGGTTGTCGGGGTTCACCTGGTACGGAAGCTCCGTCACCACCAGGCAGGTGCGACCCTGAATCTCCTCCACACTGACCACAGCGCGCATCGTGATCGAACCACGACCGGTGCGGTAAGCATCCTGAATTCCCTTAACGCCAAGAATCTGGGCGCCCGTCGGAAAGTCCGGTCCCTTGATGCGCTGCAGGATCGCCTCCATCAGCTCCTGCTGCTCGGCCTCAGGGTTCGCCAGGTGCCACAGGGCGGCATCGGAGACCTCACGCAGGTTGTGCGGCGGAATGTTCGTCGCCATCCCCACCGCGATACCCACCGAACCGTTCACCAGCAGGTTCGGGAACCGCGCCGGCAGCACCGCAGGCTCCTGGGTGCGACCGTCGTAGTTGTCCTGAAATTCGACCGTGTCCTCATCGATGTCCCGCACCAGCTCCAGCGCCAACGGGGCCATTTTCGTCTCCGTGTACCGGGGCGCCGCCGCGCCATCATTACCGGCCGACCCGAAGTTTCCCTGACCCAGCGCCAACGGGTACCGCAACGACCACGGCTGCACCAGCCGCACCAGCGCGTCGTAGATCGCACTGTCGCCGTGAGGGTGGAACTGCCCCATCACCTCGCCCACCACGCGCGCGCTCTTCGAGAACGCCTTGTCGGGGCGGTAACCGCCATCGAACATCGCGTAGATCACCCGGCGGTGCACGGGCTTCAACCCGTCGCGCACATCCGGCAGCGCACGACCCACGATGACGCTCATCGCGTAGTCGAGGTAGCTGCGCTGCATCTCCAGCTGCAGGTCGACCTGCTCGATCTTGTCGATCTCGTTGCCGGGTTCGATTTCTTCAGCCATCAGTGTGAGTCCTTCAGTCTCGGTCTCGATACGCACCTACGGCGCAACTCGACCAACGGGTTCTTCTAGATATCCAAGAAGCGCACGTCTTTAGCGTTGCGTTGAATGAACGAACGGCGAGCCTCCACGTCCTCCCCCATGAGGGTTGTGAAGATCTCGTCCGCGGCCACCGCATCATCCAGGGTCACCTGACGCAGCGTGCGGGTCTCCGGATTCATCGTGGTCTCCCACAGCTCCTTGTAGTCCATCTCGCCGAGACCCTTGTAGCGCTGGATCGCATTCTCCTTCGGGATGCGCCGACCGGCCTGCGCCCCCAGTTCCAGCAGCGCGTCACGCTCCCGATCCGTGTACGCGTACTCGTGCTCCGCATTCGACCACTTGATCTTGTACAGCGGCGGCTGCGCCAAATACACGTACCCCAGCTCGATGAGAGGCTTCATGTAGCGGAACAACAGCGTCAGCAGCAGCGTCGTGATGTGCTGGCCGTCCACATCGGCATCCGCCATGAGCACGATCTTGTGGTATCTGGCCTTCTCCGGGTCGAAGTCCTCACCGATGCCCGCCCCGAAAGCGGTGATCATCGCCTGCACCTCCGCGTTACCGAGAGCCCGATCGAGCCGCGCCTTCTCCACGTTGAGGATCTTCCCGCGCAACGGCAGGATCGCCTGCGTCTCAGGGTCGCGACCCTGCACCGCCGACCCACCCGCGGAGTCACCTTCGACGATGAAGATCTCGCTGACCGTCGGGTCGGTGCTCGCGCAGTCACGCAGCTTGCCCGGCATCCCGCCCGACTCCAGCAAGCCCTTGCGCCTCGTCTGCTCACGGGCCTTGCGCGCCGCCATGCGCGCGGCCGCAGCCTGAATCGCCTTGCGCACGATCTCCTTGGCCTGACTCGGGTTGCGCTCGAACCAGTCCGTCAAGTGATCACCTGCGACCCGCTGCACGAAGCTCTTCGCTTCGGTGTTTCCGAGCTTCGTCTTCGTCTGTCCCTCGAACTGCGGCTCGCCCAGCTTCACCGAGATGACCGCGGTGAGACCCTCTCGCACGTCGTCGCCCGTGAGGTTCTCATCCTTCTCCTTGAGAAGGTTCTTCTCTCGCGCGTACTTGTTCACGAGTGTCGTCAGCGCCGCCCGGAAACCCTCCTCGTGGGTGCCGCCCTCGTGCGTGTTGATCGTGTTCGCGTAGGTGTGCACGCTCTCCTGATACGACGTCGTCCATTGCATCGCCACCTCAAGCGAAATGCGACGCTCC
This sequence comes from Terrimesophilobacter sp., assembly GCA_035444505.1. GTDB lineage: Bacteria > Actinomycetota > Actinomycetes > Actinomycetales > Microbacteriaceae > Terrimesophilobacter. Next base: position 2,310 of record DAOMOV010000165.1, on the reverse strand, counting down.
GTGTCTTCCTGCTCGAACGAGATGATCTCCTCGTGCACCGTCTCGATCTTCTTGCTCGAGTTGAGGTGCTTGACGTAGTCGACGAGACCGTTCTCGTAAAGGAACGTCACGCTGACCGGTTCCTCCTGGCGCTCATCGGTGAGCGAGATCGTGAGGCCCTTGTTGAGGAACGCCATCTGCTGAAACCGCGATCTCAGCGTCTCGTAGTCGAACTCGACGGTCTCAAAGATGTCGGCGCTCGGCCAGAACGTGATCGTCGTGCCGGTCTCATCCGTCTTCGCGCTCTGCGCGAGCGGAGCCTGAGGCACACCCAGGTGGTACACCTGCTCCCAGACGTGACCCTGCCGACGCACCTCGACATCGAGTCGACTCGACAGCGCGTTGACCACGGAGACACCAACCCCGTGCAGACCACCGGAGACCGCGTAGCCTCCGCCACCGAACTTGCCTCCCGCGTGGAGAATCGTCAGCACGACCTCCACTGTGGACTTCTTCTCCTGCTTGTTCTCGTCGACCGGAATGCCGCGGCCGTTGTCGAACACACGGATGCCGCCATCCTCGAGCATGGTCACGTTGATCGTGTCGCAGTACCCCGCGAGAGCCTCATCCACGGCGTTATCGACGACCTCGTAGACGAGGTGGTGGAGGCCGCGAGGGCCGGTGGACCCGATGTACATACCCGGTCTCTTGCGAACCGCTTCGAGTCCTTCGAGAACTTGGATCTGGTCTGCGCCGTAACTAGCTTCGGACTCTGAATTCTTGCGGTTTGCTGCCATGGGTCTTCTTGGGCTCCTGCCGGTAGATCTTCGGGCGAGTGCTTCCGTTCAGGTAGCGGCCACGACGACCACTCATTCTACCAAGTCGGATACTCCTCCGAAGGCAGATTCGGCCGCTGTGGAGAGTTATCTGCCGGTGGACAAGATTTTTGTCTCGTCAACCGTAAGTATCGCGAGGGCCACGCCCTTGAACTGATCTGGGGCCCTTTTTCCACGAGGGGACCCCCGGCCCATCAAACCGGATCGACTGGATGCCCGCATCCGGGTACTTCTGGACGATCGCCGACAGCAGATTCGAGCGCATCAACCGCAGCTGCGTCGCCCACGCGGTGGAGTCGCAGGACACCGTGAGAACCCCGTCAGTGATCGACACCGGAGTCGACCTCGCGGCCGTCTCCTCACCAACGAGATCCGACCACGACGCGAGCAGCTCGCCTTGGGCGAGCGGCGAATTCCAGCCGAGCTTCAGAGTCAGATTGTCGACGACCTCACCAAGCACTTTCGGCTCTCTACCCTCGCCATAGGGCACACTTGTCGCCGTGACTTTCGCGGCACGCCGCCTCCCATCTCGAGACAGCGACTGGTGGTTGCCGAAGAGACGCCGAAACCGCTGATAGACGGCGACGTGCTCCGGCTCCTCCGCCGTCGTTCCACTCACCCCGGCCGCGGCATCCGCTTCAGAATCGTTGCCGCGATGGTCAGCCACTCGACGTCTCCACGATCGTGCCGCCCTCGATACGCACAGTGTGCCCTGCGAGAGCAGGCGGAACATCACCCAGCACCGCGGCGGTGATGAGCACCTGCTCGAACCCGTCGATCGCTACCGCGAGCCGCTGCCGACGCGACTCGTCAAGCTCGGCAAACACATCGTCGAGCACGAGCACAGGATCCCCCAGCAGGGAGTCCCGCCGCAACACCTCGGCCGCGGCAAGTTTCAGTGACAGCGCGAGCGACCACGATTCACCGTGGCTCGCGTAGCCGCGCGCCGGCATGCCGTTGAGCTCGAGAAGCACATCATCCCGATGCGGGCCCACCAAGGTGACCGCTCGTTCGCGTTCACGCGGTCGCAGATTGGCCAGCGCACTGCGAAAGTTCTGGGTGACGTGCTCCAGGGTGAGGTCCTCGACGGATGCCTCCGCCGGGTCGACATCCGGGTCACTCGCGAGCACGCTGAGTTGACTCGCGAGCCGCACTGTGTGCTCGGTGCCAGCGATGGAATGGTAGGCAGCGATGACGTGCGGTTCGAGATCGCGGACCAGTTCCGCGCGCGCGACAATGAGTTCGCTGCCGAGGGAGACCAGCTTGTCATCCCACACGTCGAGTGTGCTGAGTTCCTTGGCGCCTGTCGACCGGGCGGTCTTGAGCAGGGTGTTGCGTTGTCGCACGACCCGGTCGTAGTCGGCGATCACACCTGCGATCCGGGGAGAGAGCAGCACCAGGAGCTCATCGAGGAACCTCCTTCGCACCGAGGGCTCCCCGCGCACTATCGCGAGATCCTCGGGCGCGAAGACCACGGTGGAAACATGCCGAGGCA
>DAOMOV010000164.1:0-4562 GCA_035444505.1 Terrimesophilobacter sp. | reverse complement strand
TCGACTCGTTCGAGCGCTTCGTACATGAAGTAGTGCTGGGCGACGAGTGCGATGTAGTCGTCGCGGGTGCCGGCACCGCGCATGAGGTCCGACATGAAGGTGGCGCCCTCGGTGTCGTTGTGGGTGTTCCAGGTGCGCTCACGGAGGGCCTGGGAGAACGGGGCTGTCGTCATGGGTAAAGATCTCGCTTCGACTTAGGTAACCCTAAGCTTAGCGTCTCGGCGTGTTCGGGCGAAAGCTCGTGTGCACACACCCGGCACCACCTGAAGCGGTGCGATGCGTCTGACCCGCTTCGAACCGGTATCATACGAACCAAACCGGATCACACCTGTCACTCGTGCGGTCGAGGCTCGATTCCGAGGCGGGCGCAGGCGGCGTCGTAGAGCGCGACGACCTCGCGGCGGATCTCGGGACGCTCCGTGATGGGTCCGGCGGGCCACGGCACGTTCAACGGATGCGTGTCGGCACCGACGGTGTACTCCCAGTGACCCGACTCTGTGTCGAGACCGACCATGCGGGCGCTCTCAGCATCCGGCGCTCCGAAGGCGCGCGCGATGAGGAGACTGTCGTCGGTGTGGTCGTCGTTCATGTGGCGGAGAACGGCGGTCACGATGTCGTCGCTGAAAGTTGGCACGAAACCACGCTAGTCGATGCCGATGTGGGTGAAGATGGAGCATGACGATCACGCCCGACACCAAAGACTGGACCTTCGTGCTCGAACGGGCCTGCCCCGAGTGCGGTTTCGACGCACATGCGATCAGGGGCACGGAGGTTGCGGATGCGCTCCGCGAGTCGATCGCGGTGTGGCCAGAGGTGCTGCGGCGCGGCAGCGCGACGGAGCGGCCCAACCCGCAGACGTGGTCGTCCCTGGAGTACGCGTGCCACGTGCGCGACGTGTGCCGGGTGTTTCTGCGGCGCCTCAACCTCATGCTTGGGGAGGACAACCCGACGTTCGACAACTGGGATCAGGACAAGACCGCGATCGATGACAGTTACGCGGAGCAGGACCCGTCAGAGGTGTCGGCCGAGCTGATCGAGGCGGGACTGGCCATGGCAACGGGTTTGGATGCGGTGCCCGATGACGCGTGGGGTCGCACGGGCCGTCGCAGCGATGGGGCGACGTTCACGATCGACTCGTTCTCGCGCTACCTGCTGCACGACGCCGTGCATCACGTGTGGGACGTCAACCGCGAGTGGTGACGGTGCCCGCGGAGCCAGGGCTAGTGCGGGTCGGTGCCGAAGACGTGGCGTGAGATCGCCTGAATGTCGCGGTCGAGCATCTCAAATTTGGCGGTGAACTTCGCATCCAGCGCATCGATTTTGGCTTCGAGCTTCTCGATCGATGCCGTGAGTGTTCGATGAAACGAGGTCGTCACGATGCCGGTCATGCCGAAGATGGCCGCGGCGAAGACGCCGATCAGCACCCATACTTGCGGCTCGGTCATGGTCAACACCCCTTCAGTATTGCTTCCTTGGCGCTGAGACTCCCGTGCGCAGGTGACTCCCGGATGTCGGTGGGTGCCACCTATTGTGGACAACGCGAGGCCGGACGCGACCGTGGAGGAGTAGCCGTAGAGGAGGGGACCGTGCAGGTCACAGCGCTGGGCGGACGGTTCTGGCAGGTGCGGGTCGGTGACGACGTTGCGGGGTACGTCGATGAGATCGAGGTGGCCGGTGAGACACGCTACCGCGCTCGTCGACTTCAGGCGCCGTCGGGCCGGTGGACGCTCATCGGCGAGTGGTGGGAGTTGGACGCTGCGCTTGAGGCGCTTGCGGACGTACCCGCTCTGAAACCGCGCGTGCGCAAGATCACCATTCCGCCCCAGACCCGATGGTTCTGAAGCGGGTTAGCCGGACGTTAGTCTGGCAGGTAAGCGATTCTCGCGCGGTGGTGGGGATCGTGAGAGAGGATTCGTGGTGACCGCCAGTTTTGTCTACGACGCTGTTCGCACTCCGTTTGGTCGGGCCGGTGGAGCGCTCGCGGGGGTGCGCCCCGATGACCTCGCGGCGGTAGTGGTCAAAGCGATCGTGGAGCGCGGCGGCTTCGACCCGGCCCGTATCGACGACCTCATCTTCGGCGACGCGAACCAGGCTGGTGAGGACAACCGCAACGTCGGCCGCATGGCCGGGCTGCTCGCGGGTCTGCCCACGAGCGTCACCGGCGTGACGGTGAACCGGCTGTGTGCCTCGAGCGTGGAGGCCGTCATTCAGGCATCCCGTGCGATCGAGGTGGGTGACGCCGAAGTCGTGCTCGCGGGAGGCGTCGAGTCGATGAGCCGCGCGCCTTTCATCGTTGAGAAGTCGCCCAAACCGTGGCCTGCGATCGGCAATCCGACGATGTGGAACACCTCGATCGGGTGGCGCATGACCAACCCCGCGCTGCCGAAGCACTGGACCATCAGCAACGGTGAATCGGCGGAGAAGATCGCCCGCGAGTGGAACATCTCCCGCGACGCTCAAGACGAGTTCGCCGTGCTCTCACACCGGCAGGCGGCCGCCGCATGGGCCGAGGGCCACTATGACGCAGAGGCCGTGCAGGTGCCCGGCGCCGAGCTGGCACGGGATGAAGGCATCCGCGACGACACCTCGGTCGAGAAGCTCGCCGGTCTGAAGGCGCTGTTCGCGGCGGATGGCGCCGGCTCGGTCACGGCGGGCAATTCTTCGCCCATCAACGACGGGGCATCGGCGGTGCTCCTCGCCGGTGAGGGCGCGCTGGAGGGCGAGCCTCTTGCGCGCATCGCAGGACGCGGCGCGCACGGGGTCGACCCTGACGTGTTTCCCATCGCGCCCATCGAGGCGGCGAACAAGGCGCTCGCGAGGGCGGGAAAGACCTGGGCCGACGTCGACTTCGTGGAGCTCAACGAAGCCTTCGCATCCCAGTCACTCGCGTGCCTCGCGGGCTGGCCCGACCTCGACCCGGCCAAGCTCAACATCCACGGCGGTGCACTCGCCATCGGGCACCCGCTCGGGGCATCCGGCGGTCGCATCATCGGGCACGCAGCGCACGAGCTGAAGCGTCGCGGGGGCGGCGTCGCGGTCGCCGCGATCTGCATCGGCGTTGGGCAGGGCCTCGCCGTCGTGCTCGAACGCTAACTCGGCGCTTGCTCGAACACCCACTAAATGACTCCAACACCCAGAACCGGGTGGGTGTCGAAGCCATTTAGTGGGTGCGCGATCAGCTACTCGTCGGGATTGACCTCCTGCGAGAACGCGGGCACCGAGACCGCCTGGCGGCCTGAACCGCCTTTCCGCGAGAGGCGTGACGGCCACCAGATGACGCGACCCATGTCGTAGGCGAGTGCGGGCACGAGCAGCGACCTCACCACAAAGGTGTCGATCAGCACGCCGAACGCGACGATGAACGCGATCTGCACGAGGAACAGGATCGGGATCACCGACAGCGCCGCGAACGTCGCCGCGAGCACCAGCCCGGCGGAGGTGATGACGCCGCCGGTGACAATGAGCCCTCGCAGGATGCCCGCGCGGGTGCCGTGTTTGACGGACTCCTCCCGCACACGCGTCATGAGGAAGATGTTGTAGTCGATTCCCAGTGCCACGAGAAAAACGAACCCGAACAGGGGAACGGCGGGATCGGCACCCGGGAAGTGGAATACGCCGTTGAACACCCACGCTGACACTCCGACCGCGGTGCCGAAGGAGAGCACGGTCGTGAGGATGAGCAGCACCGGCGCCAGGACCGACCGCAGCAGCAGCATGAGGATGAGCAGGATCACGACCAGCACGACCGGGATGATGAGGGTGCGGTCCCGAATCGACGCGTCGTTGGTGTCGATGGATGTCGCGGTGACGCCGCCCACTCGCGCGTCGGGTGCCATCTCAGCGAACTCGGTGCGCAGGTCGCGAACGGTGGTTGCCGCCTCCTCGGAGTCTGCCGCGTCGTGGAGCGTGGCCTGAATCAGCACCTCACCATCGACAACGGTCGGCTCGGGAGCGGGAGTGCCGGGTGGGCCGAATACCTGGATGCCGTCGACCGTGACCGGGGCGGTTCCGCTCGGCGAGTCGGCTGTGGTGACACTGACGATGTCGACTCCGGTATGTTCGAGTAAGGCATCTGTGACCGCGTCGAAGTCGGACTCGGGGACGACGACGAAGACGGGGCTGCCCGAACCTCCCGGAAAGTGTTCCCCGAGCGCCACCTGACCATCGCGGGCTTCGGATGCGCCGAGCACGAGGTCGGATTGCGGAACCCCGGACGCATTCAGCTGGGTCACCCCCATCGCTCCCGCCGCGAGCACGAGCGTGGTGGCCACCCAGATGAGGCGGGGGCGGCGCTTGATGATGCGCGCGAGACCCGCCCATCCGCCGGTCTTCATCGTCGCGTCGTCGGCGTCGACCTGACGGACCGGCACCTTCACGGGCCAGAACGCGGTGCGGCCGAACGCGTACAGAATCGCGGGGAGGAGGGTGAGCGCGGAGGCCATGGCGAAGACGATGCCGATCGCGGCGACGGGGCCGAGAGTGCTGTTCGACTTGAGCTCGCTCAGCAGCAGGCAGAGGAGGCCGGCGATGACGGTTCCGCCCGAGGCGAGGATGGGTTCGAT
>DAOMOV010000163.1:1082-4649 GCA_035444505.1 Terrimesophilobacter sp. | reverse complement strand
TCGACGGTGCCGTATTCGGCGACGTCTTCCGCAAACTTCTGGAGCAGTTTCACACCCATCTCGGGGCGGGACTGCTCACGACCGCGAAACAGGATCATGGCTTTCACCTTGTCGCCGCCGAGAAGGAATCCTTCGGCGCGCTTGCGCTTCGTCTCGTAGTCGTGCTTGTCGATCTTCAGACGGAACCGAACCTCCTTGAGGACCGTGTTCGCCTGGTTGCGCCTGGCCTCTTTGGCTTTCTGCGCTTCTTCGTACTTGAACTTCCCGTAGTTCATGATCTTCGCCACGGGGGGCTTCGAATTGGGGGCAACCTCGACCAGGTCGAGGTCTGCCTCTTGGGCGAGCCGCAGCGCCACGTCGATGGACACAACGCCGACCTGCTCACCACCGGGCCCGACGAGTCGAACCTCGGGCACTCGGATCCGCTCATTGGTGCGGGGATCGCTGATTGGGAACTCCTTATGTTCTGCGGTAGCCGTGACGACCAGCGGATGCCGGTGGTACCGCGAGAGAGAAGATTCACCGCCCGCGGCACACCGTGCCACAGGGCTACGGCACCCGAACTACCCCGAAGGTTCTCACCTGCGCGGCGGAGTGCCAATTCAACCCGGTAACCTTGAAGGCGGTCAACGCGGGTGGGAGAAGCTCCACTTTCGCACTGAGAACGGTCGAAACCGCCCTCAGGGCCCGAACGATTCTAACAGAGGAACACGGTGAACAGCGACACCAGCAGTGACGCCCTGCCCATCAATCACATGCCCGCTGACTCCAGCAGTGAGGCGCGTGACATCGCCGAGGTTCCCGCGGTGGAGCTCATCAACACGGTCGCGGTTCACCTGCTCAGTGCCGCCGCGGTGAAGTGCGGCCTCGCCGATGATCCCGAGAACCAGACCGACCTTGATGAGGCTCGCAAACTGATCAACGTTCTCGCCGGCCTCGTCACCGCCGCCGCGCCCGAGATCTCCGACTCCCACGCACGCCCCCTGCGCGACGGGCTGCGGTCGGTGCAGCTCGCTTTTCGTGAGGCGTCGACGATTCCGGATGCTCCGGGTGCTGGTCCTGGGGAGAAGTTCACCGGATCGGTTGTTTAGCACCGGTGGTTGAGCACCGTCCTGAGGCTCTCGAAGGGTGCTCGCTTCGCGGGCGCTACTCGATCAGCGGAACAGCGGTGAGGGAGACCTCGAGGGAGTCCACGCGCTGCGCGATGAGTTCGCTCGCGGACCACTGCTCGGTGAGCCGGGCGAGCAGATCGCGAAGCTGAGTCGCATCAAGACCGGGTTGCAGGGTCAGCCGCACGATGACCTCTGGTCCGGTGAGCCGTGCGGTGGGGTCGCCGGAAATCACGACGATGCTGCGCACTGAGCGCTCCCCCGCCACGGTGCGAGCGAACTCGGCCTTGACGGGATCGGATTCGGCGGCGGGTGTCCACGGCTCCTGCTGCGCGATCGCCCACACTGCGGGGCGACGCACGATGAACTCAGTGGGCGATCCGGGGTCGAGCGCCACGAGGTCGGTGTGTTCCCTCGCGGCGGCGAGTGCCACGCGCGTGCCCGCAGCGGGAACGGGGCGCGCCTGCTGATTCCAGGCGCTCATGGTCGCCACCGAGCTGAACACGGGCAGCACCGACCGGCCATCGGGCCCACCGACCGTGACGATGGAGAGCTCTTGGGACTTGTCGACTCGCTTGCCGGCATCCGTGAAGCCTTCATCGCCGAGTTCGGCGAGCAGCGGGATGAGCAGGCGGGCCTGTCGGAAGGCCTCGACGACGTCGGCCTGCCCGGCGTCACCGTTGCGGAACGCTTCGAGGGCGGCCGCGAGCTGTGGGTCTGCTTCGCCGGTGTCGTCGGAGTGGGGGTTGTCGCTGAACGTTCGGCCCGCCCAGGGTTGCCCCGCAGAGTCGGTGAGGTTGGGCTCGTGCACGACGGGCTCAGCCTTCGGCGACGTCGAGTGCTTCGGCGAGAGTGAACGCTTTGGCGTAGAGGGCTTTGCCGACGATGGCTCCCTCAAGGCCGTGGGGCACGAGGTCGCGCAGGTTGGCGATGTCGTCGAGGGTGGCGACACCGCCGGATGCGATGACGGGTCGATCGGTGTAGTCCAGCACGGATTTGAGGAGTTCGAGGTTGGGCCCTTGCAGGGTGCCGTCTTTGGTGACGTCGGTGACGACGTACCGACGGCATCCGGCCTCATCGAGTCGGTCGATGACGGCGTAGAGGTCGCCGCCGTCGCGGGTCCAGCCGCGGGCGGAGAGGGTACGGCCCCTGACGTCGAGTCCGACGGCGATGGCGTCGCCGTACTGCGCGATGACGTGGGCGGCCCATTCCGGGTTTTCGAGGGCGGCCGTGCCGAGGTTGATGCGCTTGGCTCCGGTGTCGAGGGCAGCCTCGAGACTTTCGTCGTCGCGGATGCCGCCGGAGAGTTCCACGTTGATATCTTTCGCGATGCGGGTGACGCGTTTGATCTCGGCGCGGTTCTCACCGCGTCCGAAGGCGGCGTCGAGGTCGACGAGGTGGATCCATTCGGCACCCTGGTCGATCCAGTCGGCGGCGGCATCCGCGGGGTCGCCGTAGCTGGTTTCGGTGCCTGCCTCGCCCTGGGTGAGACGCACGGCTTTGCCGTCAGCGATGTCGACCGCGGGGAGCAGGGTGAGCCCGGGGGTGGTGCTGAACTCACTCACTGTGGGTACTTCTTTGACATTGTGGCCTTCTCGACGTTGTTCACTCTCGACCCTGTGCTGGCGTTCTGTTGTTGTGGTGCGTCAAGTCTTCGACTCTACTTCCCGAGGTCGCGTGAGTGACAATTGGCACGGTCACGTGGGGACACTGGTGCGTTCAGCGAAGCGTGTCGACCCAGTTGGCGAGGAGCCGCAGCCCTGCGCTGCCCGATTTCTCGGGATGGAATTGGGTTGCGGTGAGTGGTCCGTTTTCGACGGCAGCGACGAAGGGGTGTCCGTGAGTTGCCCAGGTGACGAGGGGCGCTGTGGTTCGTCCGTTTGTTTCGAGGTTCCACTGGTGGGCGGCGAAGGAGTGCACAAAGTAGAAGCGTTCATTTTCGACGCCGTCGAAGAGTGTGCTGCCGGCTGGGGTGTCGAGGGTGTTCCAGCCGAGGTGGGGCAGCTGTGGGGCGTTGAGTCTGGTGACGATGCCGGGCCATTGGCCGAGGCCGTCGGTGTGGGCACCGCGCTCGTCACCGCTGTCGAACATGATCTGCATTCCGACGCAGATGCCGAGCACGTGTCGGCCACCGGCGAGGCGGCGGTCGATGATCTCGGGGCCGCGGACCGCGGTGAGTTGCTGCATGACGGCGGCGAAGGCACCGACGCCGGGAATGACGAGCCCGTCGGCCCCTTCGCACGTTGATCGGTCGGCGGTGACAGTCACCGCGGCTCCCGCGTGTTCGAGGGCGCGGGACGCGGAGTGGGTGTTTCCGCTGCCGTAGTCGAGCACGACGACGCTGGGTCTGTGCGTGGTCACGCTGGTGTGCTCACGGTCGTGTGCTCACTGTCGTGTGTTCACAGTGCGCCCTTGGTGGAAGGCACTCCGGTTTCGCGGGGGTCGAGGCTCACTGCCT
>DAOMOV010000163.1:0-1032 GCA_035444505.1 Terrimesophilobacter sp. | reverse complement strand
ACCGGCGAGCACGGTGAGGTGCACGGTGAGGGCCGCGTGGTGGGCGATGGCTTCGAAGACGTGGCGCACCATGGAGCCGGTGAAGTGGCCTCCGATGAGGTGGTGCTCGAACCCGGCTGGTTCGCCGCTGTGCACGAGGTAGGGGCGCCCGGAGATGTCGACGACGGCGCGGGCGAGGGCCTCGTCGAGGGGAACGTGGGCGTCACCGTAGCGGGTGATGCCGGTCTTGTCGCCGAGGGCTTCGTGGATGGCTTTGCCGAGCACGATGGCGGTGTCTTCGACGGTGTGGTGCACGTCGATGTGGGTGTCGCCGGTGGCGTGCACGGTGAGGTCGGTGAGGGAGTGGCGGGCGAAGGCGGTGAGCATGTGGTCGAAGAAGGGCACGGTGGTGTCGATGTCGGCCCGGCCGGTGCCGTCGAGGTTGATGCTGAGTTCGATGCTGGATTCGCTGGTTTGGCGCTGCATGCTCGCGTGCCGCTGCGTGGTCATGGTGTCAGTCTACTTTCGCGACGGGTTGCCGATTTCGGCGAGGGCGGTGAGGAATGCGGTGGTCTCGTCTTCGGTGCCCGCGGTGACACGAAGGTGGCCGGGGATGCCGACGTCGCGAATGAGGATGCCGCGTTCGAGCAGTGCCTGGAACGTTGCGTGGGGGTCGTGTACGCCGCCGAAGAGCACGAAGTTGGCGTGGCTGGGGTAGACGGGGTAGCCGAGTGCGGGCAGCTCGGTGAGGAGTCGGTCGCGCTGGGTGCGGATGCTGTCAACGTTGGCGAGGAGGTCGTCGGCGTGGTGGAGTGCGGCGGTGGCGGCGGCCTGGGTGAGGGCGGAGAGGTGGTACGGGAGGCGTACTAGGCGCATGGCGTCGGTGACGGCGGGGTCTGCGGCGAGGTAGCCGAGGCGGGCTCCGGCGAACGCGAAGGCCTTGCTCATGGTGCGGGAGACGAGGAGTCGTTCGCGGCCCGGCAGGAGGGTGAGTGCGCTGGGGGTTCCTTCGGGGGCGAACTCGATGTAGGCGTCGTCGACGATGAGGATGCC
>DAOMOV010000162.1:0-4652 GCA_035444505.1 Terrimesophilobacter sp. | reverse complement strand
GAACGCTCCACCTCGATGGTGAAGTCGACGTGGCCGGGGGTGTCGATGATGTTGATCTGGTTGTTGTCCCAGAAGCAGGTGACGGCGGCGGAGGTGATGGTGATGCCGCGCTCCTGCTCCTGCTCCATCCAGTCGGTGGTCGACGCGCCGTCGTGGGTTTCACCGAGCTTGCGGTTCACACCCGTGTAGAACAGGATGCGCTCGGTCGTCGTCGTCTTACCGGCGTCGATGTGAGCCATGATGCCGATGTTGCGGACCTTCTTGAGGTCAGTCAGCACGTCCTGTGCCACGAGTGGGTTTCCTTACGTTTGGTTCTTCTGAATTTAGGTTTCTAGCTTGTGACTCGACCGCGGCCCGAGACGGGCCGCGCGCTGGCGTCGCGGTGAAGGTCAGAAATGGCCTTCACCCCCAAGCGACGCGCGCCATCGACGTTGGTGAACCGGTGGCTCACCAACGATAGTGCGCGAACGCCTTGTTCGACTCCGCCATCTTGTGGGTGTCTTCGCGTCGCTTCACTGCGGCGCCGAGCCCGTTGGAGGCGTCGAGGATCTCGTTGGTGAGTCGCTCGGTCATCGACTTCTCACGGCGGGCCTTGGCATAGGTGGTGAGCCAGCGCAGTGCGAGGGTGTTGGCGCGGTGGGGCTTGACCTCGACGGGCACCTGGTAGGTGGAACCTCCGACGCGGCGGCTCTTGACCTCAATGGTGGGGCGCACGTTGTCGAGCGCCTTCTTGAGGGTGGCAACGGCATCCTGCCCGTTCTTCGCGGCAACCCCGACGAGGGCGTCGTAGACGATGCGCTCGGCGAGGCCCTTCTTGCCGTCGCTGAGGATCTTGTTGACGAGCTGGCTGACGACCGGTGAGCCGTAGACGGGGTCGGCGACGACGGGGCGCTTAGGAGCGGGTCCCTTGCGTGGCATTACTTCTTCTCCTTCTTGGCGCCGTAGCGGCTGCGGGCCTGCTGGCGGCCCTTGACGGCCTGCGTGTCGAGGGCGCCGCGCACGATCTTGTAGCGCACACCGGGGAGGTCTTTGACTCGGCCGCCGCGCACGAGCACCATCGAGTGCTCCTGCAGATTGTGGCCTTCGCCGGGGATGTAGGCGGTGACCTCGGTGCCGTTGCTCAGCTTGACGCGGGCGACCTTGCGAAGCGCCGAGTTCGGCTTCTTCGGGGTGGTGGTGTACACACGGGTGCACACGCCGCGCTGCTGGGGGTTGGCCTTGAGGGCAGGTGCCTTGGTCTTGATGACCTTGGGGCTGCGGCCCTTGCGGACCAACTGCTGAATGGTGGGCACTTAACTGACTCCTTGGTTGTGGTGCTGCGGTGTTGCTGTATTGGTCACGGGCACCCTTTTCGCCGTGTCTGGCGAATCTGCCCGTCCCACCGGCCGCACTCAAGGAACCTGGTACCGCTGGTTGGGGATGCTGTGGGGTTCGTGGCCCGTTTACGTGGACCAGGCGAACCGGCTTTGCACTGTGCTGGACTCAGCACGAAGGTTTTGCGCACGCGAAACGTACGCCCATAAAGAATAGCGGCTACTGCCCCGGGCGGTCAAACTCGCGTTGCGCGGGTGTTTTTGCTTTGCGCAGGTGAATTTTGACCCGCGCAACCGCGTACGGCTCGGATCGAGGGATCAGCGGGGGCGGCTGCGGATCTGGCCGAGGAGGGGCAGGGCGAGGATGAGCAGCGTGGTGATGATGGCGCTGGCGAGCACGAAGGGGCTCAGCAGGTGGCCCAGGAGGAAGTACCCGAAGGCGAAGGCGCGCTCGGTGGCGACGGCATAGGCTAGTGCCCCCGCCGCGGGCGTGAGCGCGTACACGCCGAGACCCGCTGCGATGGCGAGGCCCAGCGAGGCGTGTGATCGTCGTTCGGGGGTGAGGCCGCTGAGTGTGGCGAGGAAGATGATGACGACGGATGCGCCGGCCATGGCAATGACGACAAGTGTGCTGGCGTCGGGCTCGGGGATGACATCGCGGTCGAGTGCGAGGCTGAGCAGCCCGTGGGTCATGATGATGACGCTCACGCCGAGCACGGTGGTGAGTGCGGCCCGCAGCAGTGCGCGGGTGAACAGCCTGGCTGGTTGGGGCTGCGCGGGTTGCGGCGGTGGGTTAGGCGTGGCGCTCTCGTTCGGCTCGACGCTCGGCCTCTTCTTGGTCGAACTTGGCGCGCGCTTCGGCGTTGCGCGCTTTGAGTCGTTTGCCGCGAGCGCTGAGGATGCCGCCGAGCCACACGGTCACTTCGCGGGCGAGCACGGCCGAGACGATGACCACGGGGTCGGTCCACGGGATCTGCACTTGGTAGATGAGTGCGGCGAGCCCGATGGTGCCGGCGTACACGGCGGCGCCGACGATGAAGGAGCCGAGGATCCAGGTCCACCACCCGGCGCGGTTGACGAGGAGTGCCCAGAGCATGAACACGACGAAGGTGATGGCAACGGGGAAGATGAATGAGGCGGAGCCGAGGAAACCGGGCAGGTCGGCTGCGGGGCTCGCCCCCTGCAGTATGCGGACGACGGCGAAAGCGCCGGCGTAGAGGGCGGCGAAGACTCCTGCGGCGAGGAGTGCGATGAGGATGCCGAGAACCCGGTTGCCTTTCTTGGCGGGCGGGGTGGGCGCGGTGACGTAGATGGTGCGCACGGGTGTTGCGTCGGCATCCGCCGTGACGGCCACTGCTGTATCGGTCGCGGCGGTATCGGTCGCGGCGGTGGCTGCCGCAGCTTCGGCGGCGGCCTCGTTTGCGGCGTCGGCGACGGTCTCGGCGGCACTGTCTGCGGCGTTTGCGACGGCGGAGTCGGAGTCGACGGTGATGGTCTCCACGGCGCCTTGAGCGTCAGCGGTGGCGGCTTCGACGGCCTCGGCGGTGTTGTTAGCTGCGTCGCTGGCGGCCTCGGCCGGCGTCCCGGGTGTCACGTCTGCGGTGGTCTTTGCAGACTTGGCCGCGGTTTTGCGTGCCTTCGGTGCGGGGGTGCTCTTCGACTCGGTCATGGTTGTGCTCCCTTGTGGGCTGCCCGTTCGCTGGGTTGTTGACGCCAGCCTAGCAAGCACGAGTGGGAGTGGTGCGGGTAAGTTGTCGAACTTCGATGTCGTCTACTGTTCCGCCGGGGCGGGCGCCTCAGGCTCCGGGATGGTCTCGGTGGAGAGCCCGAAGATCTGGGCTTGGATGGTCACTGTGGTTCCTTCTTCCGATTCTGCTATAGCGACGTTGTGCGCTAGAAGCAGTCGGTGGCCCTGCTGGAGGGCCGCGACGAAGTTGAGCGCTGACTGATGCGTTCCGAGCACATTGACGCTGACGGGAACAACGTAGAGACCACTAGTTGCTAACGTGCCTGCGGTTTCGGTTGCCGCTGGGTCGCTGAGTATGGGGGGGATGTAACTCAGCGGTTCTCCGATGGTGAGTGTGCCCACTTGAACCCCGGTTGAGGTCGCTATCGTGGCGAGTTCGGCAACGAAGCGCGAGACTTCGGGGTACTCAGGTATTGCGACCTGAATCTCGGCCAGCTCTTGCTGTATCTCATCCATCCGCTCGTGGTCGGCTTGGAGAGCGGCGAGTGTCGCGCGGTGCAGGTCGTTCATAGATCTTGCGGAGGTCTGGGCTGCATTGGCGTCGCGGGCGTCGGTGAGTCTGGGTGCTACGCCCAGGAACCATGTGCCGGCGAGCAGGGCGAAGATCAGCAGCGTTGCGCCGATCGTCCACAGGCGTGAGGAGTTCATTCTTCGACCCCCTCAGCTTGGTCATCATTCGCTGTGCCATCGTCGGCACTGGCGTCTATACCGTCATCGACCTCGCTGTCGGCGGGGTCGATGGGCACAGGGAGGCTCCCCGGCTCCCATCCGTCTGCGAATCTCGTCTCGTAGACGTCCGCGTTGATGGTGAGCCGGATGGATGTTTCGTAGGTGCCCTCGTTCAGGGTTACGGTGCCGAGGGTGACCCAGTCAACTCCCGTGACGTTCGCGAGGCTGTCCATCATTGCCGAGATGACGGTGAGGCTGCCCGCGGTGACTTGGAGATCAACGGTGACGAGGGGGGTGACGGGGAAGAGACCGGTTGGGCCACTGGTGCTCTCGATTGAGCTCGCCGTCACCAGTGACCAGCTCTGAACACTCACTCCTGCGGGAAGAGCCTGGGTGATTTCGCCGATGTAGTCACGCCATAGCACCTCCGTGGAGGTGGTGATGGTTGCAGCGCTGTGGGTGACTTGGACTCTCTTGGCGAGTGCGCTGGCTTCGGAGTATTGGGTCTGCTGGGCAAGGAGGTCGAGTGTGGTCTGCTGCTCTGCTTCGAGTGCGGCTTGCTGTTCGGAGGCGTACTGGGCGGAGTAGAAGTAGGCGATGCCGCACAGCACGGCTACGGCGAGCACGAGCATGAAGAGTGCGCGGCGGCGGCGGCGCGCGTCTTTCCGGTCTTGTATTTCGGGCGGAAGGAAGTTGATGCGAGGTTCGCCGCCGAGTTCGATGAGCTGGCCGCGGGGTGCACGCTTGCTCATGCGCGACCTCCTAGGGCGAGTCCGAGCGCGACAGTGAAGGGGGCTTTAGGGCCGGGTGCGATGTTGCGGGAGAGTCTGACTCCGCCGAATCCGTCATCGACTCTCACCGGCAGTCGCGTGAGGTCGGCGAGCATGTCGGAGAAGCCCGGCATGACCGAGACTCCTCCCATG
>DAOMOV010000161.1:0-4676 GCA_035444505.1 Terrimesophilobacter sp. | reverse complement strand
GACCTGTCGACGACGAACCCGCTGCCGAGCGTTCTCGCCGGTGGTGACGCCTATGAGCACATGGCGACGGGTCACCCGATTCTGCCGGGCCAGTCGGCCGTGTACCAACGGCTCTGGCAGCCGGGTGTTGCGCGCTTCGAGACCGCGCTCGCGTCGCTGGAGAGCGCGGAGACGGCGGTCGCCTATTCGAGCGGCATGGCGGCCCTGTCGGCGGCGCTCCTCGCAACGGTGCGCGACGGCAAGCCCCATGTGGTGGCGGTGCGCCCCATCTACGGCGGAACCGACCACATCCTGGATCACGGATTTCTCGGCACCCGAGTCACCTGGGCGACGGCGTCCACGATCACCGAGTCGATCGAGTCCGACACCGGTCTCGTCATCGTGGAGACGCCGGCGAACCCGACCCTGGAACTGCTCGACCTGCGCGCCGTCGTGGCCGCAGCCGGAGACGTGCCGGTGCTCGTCGACAACACCTTCGCGACGCCCATCCTGCAGCGCCCGATCGAGCTCGGCGCGACCCTCGTCATGCACAGCGCGACGAAGTACCTGGGTGGCCACGGTGACGTGATCGCCGGTGTCGTTGCGACGAGCGAGGAGTGGGCGCAGAGACTGCGGCCCGTGCGGGCCCTCACGGGCGGTCTGCTGCACCCCCTCTCGGCGTACCTGCTGCAGCGGGGCCTGCGCACCCTGCCCATTCGGGTGCGTGCGCAGCAGCAGACGGCGCAGGAACTCGCCGAACGGCTGAACGGCCACAAGGCCCTCACGCGCGTCTTCTACCCGTCACTGCCCGGCAACGACCCCGAGGGGCTGCTCGGCACGCAGATGGAGGGACCGGGCGCGATGGTCTCGATCGAGCTGGCCGGCGGTTTCGACGCGGCGGCGAAGTTCGTCGAGTCGGTGAAGCTCATCACCCACGCGGTGTCGCTTGGTGGGGTTGACTCGCTCGCCGAGCACCCGGCATCCCTCACCCACCGACCCGTGGCGTCAGAGGCAAAACCGAGCGATGGCGTCGTGCGGATGTCGATCGGGCTCGAGCACGTCGACGACCTGTGGGCAGACATCGAGCAGGCGCTCACTGCTTGACCGGATGATCGTGGCCATGCCTTCTGGCCGGATGCCTCCGAGCCAGGTGTCTCTGAACCGGATGCCTCGACTTAGGTAAGGCTAAGCAAATAGAATTCGATCGTGGGCACCTGTGCACCGACGACCGGGCAGCCCGCCGTCGAATCGAGGTGAGTCGCTCATGGAGAGCGCCGCAGCATCCGCCGACCCCGCGCCGCTGCTGGGAGAAGGCGTTCCTCTCGCCCGCATGCCCGCCCACTGGATGCTCGGCAGGCTCGGCAAGAAGGTCATGCGTCCGGGGGGACTCACACCGTCGCTGCACCTGCTCGATGACCTGCAGATCGGCCCCGAGGACGACGTCGTCGACCTGTGGCCAGGGCTCGGCATCACGACCGAGCGCACCCTCGAAGTCGGCCCGCGCTCCTACACCGCGATCGAGCGCGGTCGAGCCGAGGCCGCCCGCGTCGAACGCCTGCTGACGGGACCCAGCCAGCGGGTGCTCACGGTCCCCGCGCACCGAACGGGCCTCGACGACGGCTCGGCGAGCGTCGTCTACGGGGAGGCCATCCTCACCCTCGAGCCAGCCAAGCGCAAGGTCGAGACCGTCGCCGAGGTCGCCCGGCTGCTGCGCCCGGGTGGCCGGTTCGGCATCCACGAGCTGCTGCTGACGCCGAACAGCCTGTCGGAGGCCGCGAAGAACGAGATCGAGACCACCCTCACGAAAGTGCTCCACGTGCTCGCCCGGCCGCTCACGGCCGACGAGTGGCGCAGGCTGCTGGAGAATGGCGGCTTCGAGGTGGGGTTCGAGGAGACCGGCGACCTGCTGCTGCTCGACATTCCCACGTTCCTCTCCGACGAGGGCATTCTCGGCTCGACCGCGTTCCTCGGCCGGTGCCTCGCCCACCCCTCCGTGCTTCCCCGCATCGCGACGATGTGGAAGACCTTCCACCGCTACCGCGACAACCTGGGCGCGATCGTCATGAGTGGGCGCCGCCGCTGAGTCGATCGCGCCGACAAAGCCGGCCACGGTTTCAGAGCAGGATGCGCACCGGGTTCTCGATGAGGGCCTGGAAGGCGGCGAGCCAGCGCGCAGCGATGGCCCCGTCGAGCACGCGGTGGTCGGCCGACAGTGTCACCGTCATGACCGTGCCGACGGCCAGCTCGTCGTCGACCACGACGGGCGCCTTGCGCGCCGCGCCGACGGCGAGGATGCCCGCGTGCGGTGGGTTGATGATGGCGGAGAACTCGGCGGTTCCGTACATGCCGAGGTTGGAGACCGAGAAGCTCCCGCCCTCGATCTCGTGCTGCTTCAGCTGGCCGGCGCGGGCGCGGGCGGCCAGTTCACGGATGCCCGCACTCACGTCCATGATCGATCTGCGGTTCACGCCGCGCAGCACGGGGGTGATGAGCCCGTCGTCGAGGGCGACCGCGATGGCCACGTCGACGTCGTGGTAGCGGCGCACGCCCTCATCGGTCCAGGTCGCGTTGGCTTCAGGCACTTCGACGTGAGCGGCGGCAACGGCCTTGACGACGAGGTCGTTGACGGAGAGCTTCGTGTCGAAGCCCTCGTTGAGCTGTGCGCGCAGGGCGAGCAGCGCATCCGCCTGGCAGTCGGCGACGAGGTAGAAGTGCGGCACTGTGCTCTTGCTCTCGACGAGCCTGCGTGCGATGGCGCGGCGCATGCCCGTGTGCGGGATGAGCTCGAACTCGGACTCGCCCTGCGGGGCCGCCGAAGCGGACGCTGCGGGGCCCACGGATGCCGTGGCCGGGTTGGTCGCGGCGGTGAGGTTGTCGAGGTCTCGCCGCACGATGCGGCCGCCCGGGCCGGTCCCGCGCACACCGCTGAGGTCGAGCCCTCGTTCGGTGGCGAGCCGGCGCACGAGGGGGCTCATGAAGGTGCGGGATCCGTCTGACGGCGCCGCCGCGGGCGCCGTGGACGCGGACGACTCCGATGTGGCTGCGATAGCTACGGGTGCAGGTGTGAGTGGCTCCGACTTCGCTTCTGCCGCGGGAGGTGTGGCGGCGGCATCCGCCTCTTTCGGGATCGCGTTAGTTGCCGCACTGCTGACGTCGGCGGCGGCGAGCGCCTGGTCAATGGTCTCGCCCGCGTCGGCGAGCACGGCGATGGGGGTTCCGACGTCGACCTGTTTTCCTGTGTCGATGAGGAGCGCCGCAACGGTGCCGGTGATTTCAGCTTCGTACTCGACGGTGGCCTTCTCGGTCTCCACCTCGGCGAGCGGCTGACCCACGGCAACCTCATCACCGACGGCGACGAGCCAGGACTGCAGGGCGGCCTCGGTGGCGCCCGTGAGCACCTCCGGCATGCGGATGACGGTGGCCATCAGGCACCGCCCCACGCGGCGCGGACCCGTTCGAGCCCGGCGATGACCTCTTCGGTGCGGGCGATCGCAGCGCGCTCGAGCACCTTGGAGATGCTCGGGCTCGCCTCCCCACCCGTGACGCGTTCGATGGGCTGGTCGAGCCAGTCGAAGAAGCGGCGATGGAGTTCGTCGGCGAGCCATGCCCCGTAGGAGGTTCCGCGTGCGCCCTGCTCGACGATGAGCACGTTGTTGGTCTTCTTGATCGACTCGCCGATCGTCTGCCAGTCGAGGGATGCGCGGTCGAGCCAGCGCAGGTCGATGAGCTCGGCGTCGATCCCCGTCTGCTCGATCGCCTCGGCACAGTGGCCGACCATGGAGAGGTAGCTGATGACGGTGACGTCGCTGCCTTCGCGGCGGATGCCGGCTTTGCCGAAGGGCAGCTGGTAGTCGAAATCGCCGGCGGGCACCTGCTGCAGGGTGCCGTACAGGTCGACGTGCTCGATGACGAGCACGGGATCCTGCAGCGCGAGGGCGGTGTTCATGAGGCCGATGTAGTCGGCGGCGCTGGAGGGGGCGACGATGCGCCAACCCGGGTTGGTGGCGAAGATGCCGGCGGGGTCCATGAGGTGCTGCGAGCCGTAGCCGCTTCCCATGGCGACCTTGGTGCGCAGCACGAGGGGCACGGGGTTGTCGCCGCCGAACATGTGGCGGGCCTTGCCGACCTGGTTGAAGACCTGGTCGGCGGCGACCCACATGAAGTCGGGGTACATGAACTCGACGACGGGCCGGTACCGGCCGTCGAGGGCGAGACCGCCGGCGAGACCGAAGAACCCGTTCTCGCTGATGGGGGTGCCGATGACGCGGTCGGGCCCGAACTCCTTGGCGAGCCCCTTGGTGGCGCCGTTGGTGCCTCCCTGCAGGCGGTGGACGTCTTCGCCGAGCACGATGATGCGCTCATCGCTCGCCATGCGCTCCCGCATGACCCCGGCGACGGCATCCACGAACTTGACCTCCTCGGTCTCGCCCGTGTGAGTGAGCGGTTCGAGGGTTCGGGCTCCCTCGAGTTCGCTCGCGTCACCGCGCAGGCCGACGTCGACGAAGGAGGGGTCGGGCCAGAGCTCGGGGCGGATGCGGCGCTTGCCTGCCGCGTCGGGGTCGGCTTCGAGCAGCTCGTCGACGATCGCGGTCATCGCCTGCTGCACGGTCACCCGCAGCGCGGCGACGGCATCCTCGGTGATGAGGTCGAGGGCGATCATCTCCCGCGCGACCCGGGCGAGGGGGTCGCGCGCCCGC
>DAOMOV010000160.1:0-4685 GCA_035444505.1 Terrimesophilobacter sp. | reverse complement strand
ACACCATCGCGACCTTCGAACCTTCGGGGGTCGCGTTGCCGTCGGCGTCCTTGGAGACACCCACGAGGCGGCCGGGAAGTTGGCGCTCAAGCCCGTCGCGCACAGCGAGATACCCGGCGTGGGGGCCGCCGAACGCCATCGGCACCCCGAATCGCTGGGTGGTGCCGACCGCCACGTCGGCGCCGAGATCACCGGGGCTCTTGAGCAGGGTCATGGCGAGCAGGTCAGCAGCGACCACCGTGAGGCCGCCCTGGGCTTTGACAGCCTCGATGACCTCGCTGGGGTCCCACACCCTACCCGAGGCGCCCGGGTACTGAATGAACGCGCCGAAGCACTCCTCTGCCGACGCATCTCGGCCAGCGGCTTCGCCGCCGCCCGACCAGCTGACTTCGCGCAGCTCGATGCCCAAGGCCTCCGAGCGGTTGGCGAGCAGCGCTTTCGTCTGGGGCAGAGCATCCGCGTCGACGAGGAACACGTTCGAGGCGGAACCGGATGCGCGCCGCGCCAGCAGCATCCCCTCGACGACAGCGGTGCCCTCATCGAGCATGGACGCCGTCGCCGTCTTCATGCCGGTGAGGTCGGCGACCATGGTCTGGAAATTGATGAGCGCCTCGAGTCGCCCCTGGGAGATCTCGGGCTGGTAGGGCGTGTAGGCGGTGTACCAGCTGGGGTTCTCGAGCACGTTCCGCTTGATCACGGCAGGCGTGTGGGTGTCGTAGTAGCCGAGGCCGATGAGGGATCGGTTGACGCGGTTGAGTCCTGCGAGGGCGCGCAGTTCGGCGATGGTCTCGGGCTCGGTCGCGGCGGGAGGGAGGGCGCTCTCGAGTTCCTCTTTGTCACGGATCGAGTCGGGCACCGCCGCGGTGACGAGCGCCTCCACGCTGTCGTAGCCGAGGGCCGTGAGCATCTGGGCCTGAGCGTCTGCGTCGGTGCCGATGTGGCGAGACGCGAACGCCTCGCGGAGTTGCGCCTGATTCACTCTGCCACCAGCGCGTCGTACTCGTCCTTGCTGAGGAGTTCGGCCCCGTCGAAGACGGCCGCGTCGTCGACGGTGAGCTTGACGAGCCACCCGTCACCGTAGGGGTCGTCGTTGACGAGCTCGGGCGCCTCGACGACGGCGTCGTTCGCTTCCGCGATCGTGCCGCTGACGGGGGCGAAGAGCTCACCCACCGATTTGGTGGATTCGATCTCCCCCACGACCTTGCCCGCTTCGACGGTGGCGCCGACCTTGGGGAGTTCGATGTAGACGACGTCACCGAGCTGGTCGGCGGCGAACTGGGTGATGCCGATCGTCGCGGTCGCGCCGTCGATGGCGAGCCACTCGTGCTCTTTCGTGTACTTGAGGTTGGCGGTGTCAGCCATGTCAGTTCTTCTCTCTCGTGTAGAAGGGCATTGTTGTGACGGTTGCGGGGATGCGTGTGCCTCGAACGTCGAGGTCGAGTGTGGTGCCGGGTTCTGACACCTCTCGGTCAACGTACGCCATTGCGATGGGGTGACCGAGGGTAGGTGAGAGTGCGCCGCTCGTGATGATTCCAATCTCGGTGTCGCCGTTGAAGACCGCGTATCCGGCGCGGGCGGCGCGGCGCCCTTCGGCGGTGAGGCCGACGAGCACGCGGGCGCCCTCCACTGGGCCGGCCTCGATGGCTTCGCGGCCCACGAACGGGCCTTCCTTGGCGAGCACGACGACACGACCGAGGCCCGCCTGCTCGGGGCGGATGTCGAGGGAGAGTTCATGACCGTACAGCGGCATCCCTGCCTCAAGACGCAGGGTGTCTCGGCTTGCGAGTCCCGCCGGCATGAGCCCCAGCGGCGCGCCTGCTGCGGCGAGCGCGCGCCACAGGTCGGTGGCGGCACCTGTGCTGAGTCCCGTCGAAGCATCCGGTGCCAGATAGAGCTCGAAACCGTCTTCGCCGGTGTATCCGGTGCGGGCGACGAGCACGGGCGTTCCGTTGAAGCGTGCGGTGGTGGTCCAGTAGTAGCCGAGGTCATCGAGGCTTGTGGTGAATTCTCCAAGGCCGTCGGTCGCGGCGAGGATGCTCGCGGCGTTCGGTCCCTGCACGGCGATGAGCGCGTAGTCGTCGCTGTCGTCGGTGACGGTCACGTCGAACTCGGCGGCTCGGGCGGAGAGGGCAGTGAATGCCGCCTCACGGTTGCCCGCATTGGCGACCACGAGGTATTCGTCCTCGGCGAGTCGGTACGCGATGAGGTCGTCGATGATGCCGCCGTTCTCGGCGAGCAGGAGGCTGTACTTGGCCTGGCCGAGCTTGACGGTGGAGATGCGGCCGGCGAGGGCGAAGTCGAGGAAGGCGCCCGCGTCGGGGCCGCGCACGGTGAGCTCCCCCATGTGGGAGATGTCGAACATTCCCGCTGCCTGCCGCACCGCGTGGTGCTCGGCGAGGTCGGAGCCGTAGCTCACGGGCATCTGCCACCCGGCGAAGTCGGTGAAGCTCGCACCGCCCGCAACGTGAAGCTCGTGCAGAGGCGAGAAGCGGCCCGGGGTGGTGGGGCTGGTGGGATCGGTCACGGAGTTCTCCTGTACTTGGTGTCGTACGCGGGTCAACTCCCCCTCTGTCATGGGCCTGAGAGTTTCACCGACTGTCGTCAGTTTTCACCGTGGGCGGGTTTCAGCTTTCTGCGCGGGTGACGCGATCCAGGTCTCGATACGTCGGCTTCGCCGACTACTCGACCCGGTTTCGCGCGCGCAACGCGTGAAACCGCTTTTCAGAGTGGCCAGTGCGCTGCGGTACGTGTGACCTGAGAGATTGGCGGGGAGGCTTGCTCCTTCGGTGCCTCTCGAGGGTTCGAGAGGCTCTCCCGCAACGCGCGTGCGGCCGTATTCGATTGTGCGGCAAGCCTAGCAACGAACTCGCCGGTGACGCTGACGCTGTGGCTACTGTGAGGCTGCCTCTGCGGTGTTCTCGAGTGTCGTCACGTAGTCGGCCCACCATGCTTCGTCATGGTCGGGCAGGTTCGAGTTGTCAGCGCGGATGCCTACGGCGCCGTCGATGAGTTCGCGCACGATGTCGGCGTGCCCGGCATGCCGCGCGGTTTCGGCGATGACGTGCACGAGGATGCGGTGGAGCGTGACAACGCCGGCGTCGCCCCACCACGGCACCCGGCCGGGCGCATCCAGTGCCAGCTCGTTGATGGTGGTGTCGGAGTGTGCCCACGCCTGCCGGTACAGCGTGACGATCGCGTCGCTCGATTCGTCGGCGGTGGCCCACATGTCGGCGTTGTCGGGCGCGTTCTCGTCGTCCCATGGCGAGGGGATTCCCGTGGGTCGACTGAACACGTCGCCGAAGTACCCGAGCTCGACGTAGGCGAGGTGTTTGACGAGTCCGAGCAGGTTCGTGCCGGTACGGGTCATCGGCCACCGCATGTCGCGTTCGCTCACGCCCTCCAGTTTCCACAGGATCGCGTCGCGGGATGACTGCAGGTAGCGCAGGAGCATGTCTTTTTCTGTCGGCATGGGTTAACGGTAAGCACTGCCACCGACGGAGGGAAGAAATTTTGGGGCACGAAGCGTTCTCAAGTGTCGCTATGATTCTTGGCATTACCTGACCCTGGAGGGGCACCGTGGCTGAGAAGAAAAAGAAGAAGGTTGTTCGCGTGGAGTCCGCCGCACCCGCGGCGACGAACGGCGCATCGGCGGAGGGCGGCGACGACCGTCCCGCTGGTTGGAAGCCGACGGCGGAGGCGAAGGGCAAGGCGATTCAGTTCCGCATCTTTGCGGCCCTGTTCTGGCTCGCCGCGATCGGCCTTGAGGTCTTCGCGATCTTCTGGATCCTCAAGCCCGGCCTCGACGAGGTCTCCTTCCCCGACTCGGCCCTCTACTGGCTGATCGGTCTGCTTGTCGTCATCGGCATCCTCGCGTGGGCCGGCTCCCACTTCTGGAAGAAGGCGAACCGACTCGACCCGGCATCCCGGTCGAACAAGTTCATGTTCTTCGTGCAGAACCAGCTCGGCGTGATCATAACGATCATCGCGTTCCTGCCGATCATCATCCTGATCTTCATGAACAAGGACATGGACGGCAAGCAGAAGGGAATCGCGGGCGGTATCGCTATCGCGCTCATGGTCGCTGTCGGTCTGCTCAGCGCCGAGTTCGACCCCGTCTCGACCGAGTCGATGGACGAGCGAGTCACGGAGGTTGTCGCCCTCACCGGCAAGAATGAGGTTGTCTGGACCACGCACGGCAAGGTGTATCACTTGTGCGATGCGGTCTCTGACGTCAACCGCGAGTCGGAGGACATGACGATCTTCACCGGCACCGTCGAGGATGCGGTCGCCGCCGGCAAGTCGCGCCTCACCCTCAAGGTCGACCAGAACCTCGAGCAGTGCGGCCTCCCGCCTCGCGGCGAGGCTCCGGCTCCCGTTGAGGAGGAGCCCGCGGAGTAGCTCCAACCCCCACTAAACGGCTCCCGCCACCCGTCGCTTCGGGTTGTGGGAGCCGTTTACTGGGGGCACGAGGTGTTCGTGCGACATCCGGACGCCTCTCAGGGGCGGTGCGGGCCGCGCTCGTTTCCGCGGCGGTAGTTGCCGGTGATGCGCGCGAGCAGCTGCTGGTCGGTGTCGTCATCGCGGCCGAGGCCCGCAAGGAGTTTTCGCGCGGGCGCACCGCCCACCGTCACCACCACTCTGCCGCCCCGGCTGATGTGCACCTCGCCGGTCTTCGTAATCCGGTA
>DAOMOV010000159.1:0-4687 GCA_035444505.1 Terrimesophilobacter sp. | reverse complement strand
CGCAACAACGGGAATGGAGAGCATGGCGAGGGCAGACGACTTCATGCCATCAACGTTAGACAACCCTGTGTGAGAACATCACCCAACGTTTCGCGCGATTCGATCGTCAGCCTCGCGCGGGCGAGAAACACCAGCGTCGGCGACGGTCTTGTTCAGCGGCCGAGCATCTTCTGCAGGGCGGCAAGCTCCTCTTCCGTGGGGCCGCCGTCGCCCGCGGTTCTGCCACCGAGCCCGAACCCAGCGCCGGAAGCACTGGTGGGGGCTGTGCCCTGGGCGATCGCCCTCTCCTCCGCAGCCCGCTTCGCGGGGTTGCCCGAGCGGGAGCCCTTCTTCTTCGGCTGCTTGCCCTTGCTCTTGCCCGCGAAGCTCGCACCCGGGATCGGCCCCATTCCGGGCACGTTCGGCACGCCGCCGCGCGCGACGGTTTTCATCATCTTCGCCGCCTGCTCGAAGCGGTTGACCAGCGAGTTGACATCGGTGACCGTCGTGCCGGAACCCTTGGCGATGCGAAGGCGACGTGACCCGTTGAGCAGTTTCGGCATCCGTCGCTCCTGCGGTGTCATG
This sequence comes from Terrimesophilobacter sp., assembly GCA_035444505.1. Lineage (GTDB taxonomy): Bacteria > Actinomycetota > Actinomycetes > Actinomycetales > Microbacteriaceae > Terrimesophilobacter. Next base: position 4,123 of record DAOMOV010000159.1, on the reverse strand, counting down.
GAGTAGATGATCGCCTCGGTGCGGGTGATCTCCCGCTCGTCGAAGTTGTCGAGCTGCTCACGCATGCCGCGCGCGCCGGGGAGCATGCCCAGCATCCCCTTGATGGAGCCCATGTTCTTCAGCTGCTGCATCTGGGCGAGGAAGTCCTCGAGGGTGAAGGTGTCGGTGGCGAACTTCTCCGCAACCTTCTTCGCCTCCTCCTCATCGAAGGTCTTCTGGGCCTGCTCGATGAGGGTCAGGATGTCGCCCAGGTCGAGGATGCGGCTCGCCATGCGGTCGGGGTGGAACGGCTCGAAATCGCCCAGCCCCTCGCCCGTGCTCGCGAACATGATCGGGCGACCCGTGAGCGACGCGATCGACAGCGCGGCACCACCGCGCGCGTCGCCGTCAAGCTTCGTCAGCACCACACCGGTGAAATCGACGCCCTCCTGAAAGGCCTTCGCGGTGGTGACGGCATCTTGACCGATCATGGCGTCGATGACGAACAGCACCTCGTCGGGGTCGACGGCTTTGCGGATGTCGGCAGCCTGCTTCATGAGTTCGGCATCCACCCCGAGACGCCCGGCCGTGTCGACGATGACCGTGTCGTGCTGTTTGCGCTTGGCCTCGGCGAGCGCATCCTTGGCCACCTTCACCGGGTTGCCCTTGCCGTTTCCAGGTTCAGGCGCAAACACCGTGACGCCGGCCTGCTCGCCCACCACCTGGAGCTGGGTGACGGCGTTCGGGCGCTGCAGGTCTGCCGCGACGAGCATGGGCGTGTGGCCCTCTTCTCTGAGCCACTTCGCGAGCTTGCCAGCAAGAGTCGTCTTACCAGCACCCTGAAGGCCCGCCAGCATGATCACCGTCGGCGGAGTCTTCGCGAACTGCAGGCGGCGCTGCTGGCCCCCGAGAATCTGCACCAACTCGTCGTTGACGATCTGCACCACCTGCTGGGCCGGGTTCAGCGCCTTGTTCACCTCGTCACCGAGAGCGCGCTCGCGAACCCTGCCGGTGAACTCTTTGACGACGTCGAGCGCAACGTCGGCGTCGATGAGGGCGCGACGGATCTCACGCACCGTGCCGTCGACATCCGCCGGAGACAACCTGCCCTTGCCGCGGAGCTTCGTGAACGTCGCCGTGAGGCGCTCAGAAAGATTGGAGAACGTGGCCATGGTGGTTACTAGCCTAAGCGGGGTCGCCTGCACGCGCGATCGCGCTAGCGTGGAACTATGAGCGCACTCATCATCCCCTTCAGCGGAACCACTCCCCGCGTCGCGGACGACGCCTTCGTCGCACCCAACGCGACCCTCATCGGTGACGTGACCCTGGCATCCGGCTCGAGCGTCTTCTACGGCGCCGTGCTGCGCGGCGACACCGACAGCATCACCCTCGGTGCGGGCAGCAACCTGCAGGACAACGTCGTCGTGCACTGCGACAAGGGGGTGCCGACGTCGATCGGCGCCAATGTCAGCGTCGGCCACGGCGCCGTCGTGCACGGCTGCACCGTCGAAGACGACTGCCTCATCGGCATGGGCGCCACCGTCATGAACCACGCCGTCATCGGAGCCGGATCCCTCGTCGCCGGCGGCGCCGTCGTGCTCGAAGGCACCGTCGTGCCGCCCCGGTCACTCGTCGCCGGGGTGCCCGCCAAGGTACGGCGCGAACTCTCCGACGAAGAGATCGAGGGTATTCGCGCCAACGCGGCCCACTACGTCGAGCTCGCTAAGGCGCACCGGGAGATCTGACGCAACTCGCTGGTCGAGTGCCGCGCCGCGCGCGTTGTATCGAGACCCTCATTGCGAATCGGGTCTCGATACGCCCGCTTCGCGGGCTACTCGACCAGCGGTAGCTGCCTCCCCGCGAGAACCGTTGTGCAGGACATCTTGCAGCTAATAGGTCGTGGCTCCGCGGAGTTACCGCGGAACGGGTCCGCCTCGAGTGGAGATGTCCTGCAAAACGGTTATGACGCGGGCGTGACGCGTGCGAGGAGCTGACCCTACGCGAGCAGTTGGTGCACGAACGCCGAGGGTGAGAAACCCGTCAGGTCGCCGATGCCCTCGCCCTGGCCGACCAGCTTGATCGGAATGCCCGTGCGCTCCTGCACCGCCAGCACGAAGCCACCCTTCGCTGAGCCGTCCAGCTTGGTCAGCACGAGGCCCGTCACGCCCGCGTGCTCGATGAACGCCTGCGCCTGCAGCACACCGTTCTGACCGGTCGTCGCGTCCAGCACGAGCAGCACCTCGGCGATCTCGGTCTGCTTCTCGATCACGCGGCGAATCTTCGCCAGCTCATCCATCAGGCCGCTCTTCGTCTGCAGGCGCCCCGCCGTGTCGATCAGGGCGATATCGATGCCGTCACGAATCGCCTTCCCCACGGTCTGAAAGGCGACGGATGCCGGATCCTGCCCCTGCTGCTGCGGACGCACCACCTGCGCCCCCGCGCGCTCCGCCCACGTCGCCAGCTGCTCCACCGCCGCCGCACGGAACGTGTCCGCCGCGCCCACCACAACGCTACGCCCGTGGTTCGCCAGAAACTTCGCGAACTTGCCGATCGTCGTCGTCTTGCCCACACCGTTCACACCCACCACGAGAACCACCGCGGGCCTCGCCGTCAGGGTCAGGGTCGGGTCGAGGCGGGCGAAGCGCTCCTCGAGGTTCTCGCGCAGCATCCGGCGCAAGTCCTCCGGGTCATCGACACCGAGCCGCGATACCTCGGCACGAAGCTCGGCCACCACCTCGTCGGTGATATCGGAGCCGAAATCGGCCGCAAGCAGAGCGTCCTCGAGGTCATCCCAGGTGTCGCTATCGATCGTCGCGCGACCGAACATGCCCCGCAGCGCCCCCGACAGGGACCACGGTTGCGACGCATCAGCCATGCAGGCGAGTCTACCGAGGCCCCCTCGGGCCGTCAGCCGACGCCGCTCAGCCGACCGGAGCGGACTCCGGTGCCTGCTCCGAACTCTGCTCCGGCTCCGGCCCGGGTGCGAACTGCTTCAGCGACCGCGACCGCACGAGGGTCCACACGACCACCACGGCCACCAGAACCATGCACGCCAGGCCCAGACCCGGGTAGCCCACGAACGCCAGCACCGGACCCGCCAGCGCACCACCCGTCGCGGCAAGAATGTTCATGAGAAAGTCGCTCGCCCCTTGCAGCCCCGCACGCTCGTCCACGTGCACCGACTCCACCACCAGGGTCGATCCCGCGATGGTCGACGCCGACCACCCCGTGCCCAGCAGCACCAGGCTCACCGTCACCCAGAACTCCGAGTGACTGCCCACCCAGGCGATCACCAGCGACACGAACAACATCCCCTGCCCGAACAGGATCGTCGGAATGCGGCCCCACCGGTCCGACATCCAGCCGAACAGCGGTGACAGCGCATACATGCCCGCGATGTGCAGGCTGATCACGAACCCGACGATCGCCAGGGACGCCCCGTGCCCGTACAGGTGCACCGGCGTCATCGCCATGAGCGCCACCATCGTCGCGTGGCTGAGCGAGATCGTCGCCACCGCGTGCCGCGCCGCAGGGTTGTGGCGCAGGATGACGAACCCACCGCCCCGACGTGCGCGCGGCTTCGGTGGGGCATCCGCCAGCGCCGTCAGCAGGGGGTCGGGGCGCAGCACCGACAGGTACACGGCGATCACGAGCACCTGGGCCACGATCGTGAACAGGAAAGGACCCGTCAGCTCAGGCATGCCCAGCTGGGCACCCAGCCACTCCCCCGGCTCCACCAGGTTCGGGCCCGCCACCGCGCCCACCGTCGTCGACCACACCACCAGCGAGAGGTGCCGAGCCCGGTGATCCGGCAGCGACAGGTCCGTCGCCGCGAACCGCGCCTGCAGGTTCGCCGCGCTGGCCGCCCCCGCCAGAGCGAGACCCACCAGCAGCAGCGGGAACGAGCCCACCCCCGCCGCCAGGGTCGCCACCAGAACACCCGTGAGCGCCGACGAGGCGCCCAAGGTCAACGAGATGCGTCGCCCCCGCGCCTCCGCCGCCCGCGCCATCGGAATCGCGAACAGGGCCGCGCCGAGCGTGCTCATCGTCGCCGCCATACCCGACCAGGCTTCTGAGCCGCTCACCTCGGCGGCAAGAATGGCCCCCACCGACACGACCGCCCCGAAGCCGATACCACCCAGGA